>DAOMFN010000349.1:0-2792 GCA_035429785.1 Anaeromyxobacteraceae bacterium | reverse complement strand
GCCGCCCACGCCGAGCAGCGGCCCCCCCCCGATCTCGCGCCAGTCCACGCGGCGGCGGATGGCGTCGATGGCGTTCTTCACGAGCGCGCCACCCAGGCGCGCGGGGATGGTCCGGTGCAGCTCCTCCCGCATCATCCGGGACAGCGCCTGGGCCGTCCCCTCCATGGTCTTCAGCGCCACGTTGCCGGTGAAGCCGTCGGTGACCACGACGTCGACCTCGCCGGCGAGGAGGTCGCGCCCCTCGCAGTACCCCTGGAACCGCAGGGTCGAGCGGGAGAGCGCCGCCGCCGCGGCCCGGGTGAGGGCCGTGCCCTTCGTCTCCTCCTCGCCGTTCGCGAGGACGGCCACCCGTGGGCGCGAGACGCCGAGCACCCGCCGCGCGTAGACCTCGCCCATGAGCGCGAACTGCACGAGGTGGAGCGGCTTGCAGTCGACGTTGGCGCCGGCGTCGAGCATGACCGGCCGCCCCTTCGCTGCCGGGAGCACGGAGAGGATGGCCGGGCGCTGCACGTCGCCGACGCAGCCGAGGACCATCATGGCCCCGGCCATCACCGCCCCGCTGTTCCCCGCGCTGACCGCGGCCGAGGCCTCCCCGTCCCGGACGAGCTCGAGGGCCAGCCGGATCGAGTTCTGGCGCTTGCGGCGCATGGCCTGCCCGGGGTGCTCGGCCATGCCGACCACCTCCGGGGCGTGGCGCACCTGGACGGGCAGGTTCCAGCTCGCCTTCTGCCGGTCGAGCTCCGCGCGCACCCGTTCCTCCGGCCCGACCAGGATCACGGCCAGGCCCTTGCGCGCTGCGTCAATGGCGCCCTGAACGACGGCGGCGGGGGCGTCGTCGCCCCCCATGGCATCCAACGCGACCGGCGCGATGCCCGGGGCCATCGGGCCCTATGCGCCCTCGGTGACCTGCTGCTCCTTGTAGAAGCCGCACGAAGGGCAGACCCGGTGGGACATCACCGGCTCCTTGCACTTCGGGCAGAGGGTCACGTTGGCCGGCCGGATCTTGAAGTTGGCCGCGCGACGGCGGTTGCGCCGCATGCTGCTCGTCCGCTTCTTGGGAACTCCCACGGTGTTCGCTCCTTGTGAACGGTCTGCCTGTCACGACTGCCGGAACTTCGCAAGCCCCGCCCAGCGCGGGTCGGGCACGTGCCGGTCGCAGCCGCACTCCTTCTCGTTCAGGTTCTGCCCGCACGCCGGGCAGAGTCCCTTGCATCCCTCGCGGCACACCGGGTACTCCGGCACCGCGAGCGCGATCTGCTCCTCGACGAGGGGATCGAGCTCGATCACCTTGCCGCGGTAGGTCTCCTCGTCGACCTGGTCGGGCGCGAAGCTGCCCTCGGCGTGCGCCTCCGGGTCCTCGTGGCGCGTGGCCCGCTCCCCGCCCTCCTCGTCGGCGGGGACCAGCGAGAGGTGGAAATCGACCGGCACGTCGACCGGCGTCGGGGCGAGGCAGCGGCTGCACGGCGCGCTGAGCGCGACCCGGGACTTCCCGAGCAGGCGAACCCGGCGACCGAGCCGCTCGAGGCGCGCATCGACGGCGGCCGGGCTGGCGGACTTCCACCCCGCGGGGTCGCCACGGAGCGCCTCGTCCACCCGCTCGCGGGGGATCTCCCAGGCCCTCTCGAGGCCAGAGTCCTTGATTTCGTCAATGTTGACGCGCATTTGCGCAACTTCTCGGCCGTGAAAAGCGGTCCATTATAGGGACCGACCCCTGCAAGTCAAGGCGCGCCGGGACAGGGGTTTTCCCGACGAGGCGACACCGGCCCCGTCGGTATAACCGGGGCTGCGCGCGGCGCCCCTCGACGAGGGCACCCGCTACGGCTTCACGAGGCCGCGCGCGACCGCGAGGAGGGCAGCCTCCGCCTTCGTGGAGACGTCCATCTTCTCGTAGATGCGCTTCACGTAGGTCTGGACCGTGCCCTCGGCGATGCCGAGCGCGTTGGCCACGTCGGCGTAGGTGTGGCCGTGGACGAGCAGCTCCAGGACCTCGCGCTCCCGCTTCGAGAGCGCCGGCCCGTGGTTGCGCTGGTCGGGGGCGTCGCCCCGGAGCTCGGCGAGGAGCACCTTGGCGGCGCGCGGGCTGATGGGGGCCGAGTCGCCCCGGAGCACGTCCTCGACGGCCCGGGCGAGCTCGCCGGCGTGGAAGGGCTTCAGGATGTAGCCGGCCGCTCCGGCCCGCAGGGCCCCGAGGACCCGCGCCGGGATGTCGACGGCGGTGAGGGCGATGCAGATGGTCTTCGGGACCTCCTGCCGGATGGCGGCGATGACGTCCTCGCCGCTCATCTTGGGCAGCCCCAGGTCCACGAGCGCGACGTCGGGGACCTCCCGCTTCGCGAGCGCGATGCCGTCCTCGCCCGTGGCGGCGGTCCCGCACATCTCGAATCCGTGCGCCGTCAGCACCTGCGCGATGAGGCGCGATACGGCCTCGTCATCCTCGATGGCGATGGCTCTGGTCGGCATCCCGAAACCCCTCTCCCCGCGGGCGAGAATCGCTCCGCTCGATCCTCGACGTACCACGGACGCGGGACCCGGGCAAACCGTCGCTCGCCCAGGGGACCTAGGGAACCCCGGCCGGCCCGGCGGACGGAACCCGCAGCGCGCGGATCCGGGGGATGGCGATGAGGGCGGCGCCGTAGCAGGCGAACGCCAGGATGAGCGTCGCCGGACGGCCCCGCGGCAGGTCCTCGAGCAGCATCTTCAGGCCGGTGAGCCCGAGCACCGGGTAGGCCAGCCAGCCCGCCTCGACCCGGGCGGGATTCCGGCCCGCCCAGGCCGTCGCCACGACCAGGACC
>DAOMFN010000348.1:0-2797 GCA_035429785.1 Anaeromyxobacteraceae bacterium | reverse complement strand
GGAGCCCTGGGCGCTCGGGCTCGCACCGTTCGTGAACTGGGCGTCGGCGCCGCTGGCACCGGTGGCCCGGGTGCTCGGCATCCTGGCCACGCCGCTCGCCGGCGGCCCGGGGCGCTTCACGCTCCCGCTCCCGCCCATCGAGGAGGTGGAGCGGACGCTCGCCGCGCACGCACGCTCCGTCGACCCCGCCGACCACACGAGCGAGCTCATCCACCGGGTGCTCGAGTTCCGCGAGAAGGTGGCCCGCGACGTCATGGTGCCCCGCACCGAGGTCATGGCGCTCGAGGTGGGGACGCCGGTGCCGGAGATCCTCCGGCTGCTCGCCGAGGAGGGGCACTCCCGGGTGCCGGTCTTCGAGGGGACGCTCGACCGGGTGGTGGGCATCCTCCACGCCCGCGACCTCGTCCCCATGCTGGCCCACCCGGAGGTCATCGTGCTGCGGGACCTGCTCCGCCCGGCCACCTTCGTGCCCTGGTCCACGCCGGTGCAGGTGCTGCTCCGCTCCATGCAGCGCAAGCACCAGCACATGATGCTCGTGGTGGACGAGTACGGCGGGGTCATGGGGGCGGTCACGCTCGAGGACGTCCTCGAGGAGATCGTGGGGGACATCCGGGACGAGTGGGACGACGACGAGGGAGGCGCGGTGGAGCACCTGCCCGACGGGGCGTTCGCGGTGCGCGGCGACGCGGCGGTGGAGGAGCTGAACGAGGCCACCGGCGCGGGCATCCCGCCGAGCCCGGCCTACGAGACCGTGGCCGGCTTCCTCATCCACCTCGCCGGCGCGCTGCCGGGGCGGGGCGACGCGCTCCGCTGGCGCGACTGGAAGTTCACGGTCAGCGAAACGGACGGGCGCCGGGTGACCCGGGTCCGGGTGCTGCGCGAGGCGCGTCCGCCGGCGTGACCCGGGCCCCGGGGCCGTGGTAGGACCGCCGGACCGAACCGGGAGGTCCACCGTGTACGTCTTCGCCATCGTCCGCTACCGCAAGCCCCTCGAGGAGGTGCAGAGGCACCAGGACCTGCACCGGGCCTGGGCCGCCGCCCTCCGCGAGAAGGGGACCATCGTGGCCTCCGGGCCGCTCGAGCCCCGCTTCGCCGGGGCCATCCTGTTCCGCTTCCCGGACGGGACCCCCGACGCCGAGATCCTCGCCCTGCGCGACTCCGATCCCTACGTCAAGGCCGGGGTGGCCCAGTGGGAGCTGCTCCACTGGAACCCGGTGAACGGCAAGGAGAACCTCGACCGGGCCTGAGCCGGGGAGGGAGGAACCGTGGCCACGGAGGGAATCCCGGCCGGTGAGGCCGCCGCCGCGGAGCGCCCGCGGCCGCCCGCCTTCGAGCGCTGGGCGGCGCTGGTGCTGCTCAGCGTGGCGATGTTCGGGAACTACTACGTCTACGACGCGGTGGCCCCCGTCGCCGACCTGCTCGGGAGCCAGCTCGGCTTCACCGACGAGCAGATCGGGCTGCTCTACTCGACCTACAGCTGGGCCGCGGTCCTCGTGCTGCTCGCCGGCGGGGTGGTCATCGACCGCTTCGGCACCGCCCGGTCGGTGCTGGTCTTCGGCGCCATCTGCACCGTGGCCGGCGTGGCCACGGCGGTCTCCCCCGACTTCCGGGTCATGGCGGCCGGCCGCTTCCTGCTCGGCATCGGCGCGGAGCCGCTCATCGTCGCGGTGACCACCGCCATCGCGAAGTGGTTCAAGGGCAAGGAGCTCTCCTTCGCCTTCGGCCTCAACCTCACAATCGCCCGCCTCGGCTCGGTCGCCGCCGACAACTCCCCCACCTGGGCCCGGGCCGCCTACGGCAACTGGCAGGGGCCGATGCAGGTCGCGGCGGTGCTCGGCGCCACCTGCCTCGTCTCCGGGCTGCTCTACTGGATGCTCGAGAACCGGGTGTCGCGCCGCTACGCGCTCGGAAGCGCCGGGGGCACCGACAAGCTCGTCCTGCGGCAGCTCTTCGACTTCGGGAAGTCGTACTGGTACGTCGTGGCGCTCTGCATCACCTTCTACTCGGCGATCTTCCCGTTCCGGTCCTTCGCCATCAAGTTCTTCATGGACGCGCGCGGCCTCTCGCGCGAGGCGGCCGGGGCGCTGAACAGCGTGCTCCCGCTCGCGGCGATGTTCGCGACGCCCCTCTTCGGCCTGCTCGCCGACCGCATCGGCCACCGGGCGCTGCTCATGGCCATCGGGTCGGCCACGCTCATCCCGGTCTACCTGCTGCTCGCCTACACGCAGGTCCCGCCCTGGATCGTCATCGCCTTCATGGGCATCGCCTTCTCGCTCATCCCGGCTGTCATGTGGCCGTCGGTGGCCTACCTGGTGCCGGAAGGGCGCCTCGGCACGGCCTACGCGCTCATGACGCTCGTGCAGCAGGTGGGTCTCGCCGGGATGAACTGGCTCGTCGGGTTCACCAACGACGCCGCCGGGGCCAGCGCACAGAACCCGGCCGGCTATCGCCCGGGGATGTGGATCTTCACGGTGCTCGGGTTCCTCGGGCTCCTCTTCTCCTGGCTCCTCTGGCGCACCGAACGGGGGCCGTCGGGCCACGGCCTCGAGCGCGTGCGCTGACCGCGCGGGGACGCCCCCGCGCGCGGCCCGGGTCGCCCGTGGGGACCGCCCGCCGTTGGGGTTTGCCTTTTCGATATCGGTTCCCTACACTCGCCACGTGCAAGGTCTCGGAAACCCTATGGGTTCCGATGGGTCGGTGGAGGCGGGTTGAGCGGGAATCCTGAAGCGCTGCTCCGTGGGGCGCTCGAGAAGATCGTGTACTTCGAGTGTCGGCTCTCCCAGCTGGAGGCCGAGCT
>DAOMFN010000347.1:0-2840 GCA_035429785.1 Anaeromyxobacteraceae bacterium | reverse complement strand
GGGTCCGCGCCGCCGGCCTGCGCGAGGTCGGGCTTGCCGCCGCCCGAGCCGCCGATGAGGCGCGCGGCGTCCTTCACGAGGTCGCCGGCCTTCACGACGCCGGAGAGGTCCTTCGTGACCGCGACGAGCAGCACGGCCTTGCCGTCGTGCTCGCTCGCGAGAGCCACCACGCCGCGCCCCAGCCGGTCCCGCAGCTTGTCGGCGAGCTCGCGCAGCGCCTTGCCGTCGCCCTCGGCGCGGACGGCGAGCACCTTCACGCCGTTCACCTCGCGGGCCTGGGAGACGAGGTCGCCGGAGCGGGCGGCGGCCACCTGCCCCTGCGCCTCGGCGAGCGCCTTCTCGAGCTCCTTCAGGCGCCGCTGCATCCCTTCCACCTTGGCGGCGACCTCGAAGGCCCCGGAGCGGAGCAGGGAGGCCGCCTGCCGGAGCTCGGCGTCGGCCTTCTGCGCGAGCTCGACGGCGCGCGGGCCGGCGTGGGCCACGATGCGGCGCACGCCGGCGGCGATGCTCTCCTCGCTCGCGATCTTGAAGAAGTGGATGTCGCCGGCGCGCCGGACGTGGGTGCCGCCGCAGAGCTCCTTCGACGGCCCGATGCCCACCACGCGCACGCTGTCCCCGTACTTCTCGCCGAAGATCATCATGGCGCCGCTCTTGCGGGCGTCGTCGATGCCCATCACCGACGTGGCGGCCTCGTCGTTCCGGCGCACGAGGTCGTTCACCCTCCGCTCCACGTCCCGGATCTCCTCGTCGGTGAGCGGCTGGAAGTGGGAGAAGTCGAAGCGGAGGTAATCGGGGGCCACGATCGAGCCGGCCTGCTTCACGTGCTCGCCCAGCCGCTCCCGGAGCGCCAGGTGGAGCAGGTGGGTCGCCGAGTGGTTGGCGCGGATGCGGTCGCGCCGCTCCACGTCGACCGCGAGGTCGACCACGTCGCCGACCGCGATCTCGCCTGCGGTCACCTCGCCCCGGTGGGTGACGAGCCCGGGCACCGGCCGCTGCGCGTCGGCCACCGCCACCGCGCCGCCCGGCCCGGTGAGCACGCCGGTGTCGCCGACCTGCCCGCCCGACTCGCCGTAGAAGGGGGTCTCGGCCACGATGACCTCGACCCGGTCCCCCTTGCGGGCGCGGTCGGCCCGCTTCCCGTTCACGACGAGCGCGCGCACGGGCGCCTTGCCGGTGACCGCCTCGTAGCCGAGGAAGCGGACCTCGCCGACCTCGTTCGCGATCTGGCGGTGGGTCTCCTCCACCGCCTCCTCGCCCGATCCCTTCCACTCCGAGCGGGCCCGCTGCCCGGCCATGGCCTCCTCGAAGCCGGCCTCGTCCACGCCCACCGCGTGCTCCTCGGCGATGACGCGGGTGAGGTCCATGGGGAAGCCGAAGGTGTCGTAGAGCTGGAAGGCCACCTTGCCGGGGATGACCTTCTCCCCGCGCGCGGTGAGCCGGCGGATCTCGTCCTCCAGGATGCCGAGGCCGCGGTCGAGCGTCCGGCGGAAGGACTCCTCCTCCTGCTCGGCCACCTTGAGGATGAAGGCGCGGTTCTCGCGGATCTCCGGGTACACCGCCCCCATCTCGGAGATGACGGCGTCGCAGACCCGGGGCAGGAACACCTGGTCGAGCCCGAGCCGCTTCCCGTGCCGGATGGCCCGCCGCATGATGCGGCGGAGCACGTAGCCGCGCCCCTCGTTCGAGGGCAGCACGCCGTCGCCCACGAGGAAGGTGGTGGCGCGGGCGTGGTCTGCGATGACCCGCATGGAGACGTCGTCGGGGGCGTCGGAGTGTCCGTACCGCTTCCCGGCGATGGCCTCGATGGCGCGGATGATGCTCTGGAAGATGTCGGTGTCGTAGTTGGAGCGCTTCCCCTGCACGACCGCGGCGATGCGCTCGAGCCCGGCCCCGGTGTCGATGGAGGGCTTGGGGAGCGGCGCGAGGTGGCCGTCGGCGGACCGCTCGAACTGCATGAAGACGAGGTTCCAGATCTCCAGCCAGCGGTCGCAGTCGCAGGCCACGCCCTGGCAGGTCCGGCCCGCCTTCTCCTCGGCGCAGGGGACGTCGCCGCCCTGGAAGTAGTGGATCTCCGAGCACGGGCCGCAGGGGCCGGTGTCGCCCATGGCCCAGAAGTTGTCCTTCGCGCCCAGCTTGTGGATGCGCTCCACCGGCACGCCGGCCTTCCTCCACAGCTCGAAGGCCTCCTCGTCCCAGGGCAGGTCGCCCTCGCCGGCGAAGACCGTGGCCGCGAGCCGCGAGACGTCGATGCCGAGCCACTCCTTGCTGGTCACGAACTCCCAGCCCCAGGCGACCGCGTCCTTCTTGAAGTAGTCGCCGAAGGAGAAGTTGCCGAGCATCTCGAAGAAGGTGTGGTGACGCGCGGTGAACCCGACGTTCTCGAGGTCGTTGTGCTTGCCGCCGGCGCGCACGCACTTCTGGGCGGTGGTGGCCCGCGAGTAGTCGCGCTTCTCGCGGCCGGTGAAGACGTCCTTGAACTGGACCATCCCGGCGTTGGTGAAGAGCAGCGTGGGGTCGTTCTGCGGCACGAGCGAGGAGCTCTTCACCCGGCGGTGGTGGCGCTCCTCGAAGAATCGCAGGAAGGCCTCGCGGATCTCGGCGGCGGTCAGGGTCTTCATGTCGTCGTTTCTTCCGTGGGGAAGGGGTTAGATAGCAGACCCCCCGACCCCCGGCTACTGCACCGGGAGGTCCACCCGCCAGGCCCCGCCCTCGCGGACGAGCACCACCGATCGGGGCGGCGCGCCGGGAGCCTCCACCTCGAGGACCGCCCGGTCCGGACCGACCTCGCGGACCTGGATCGACGAGGCCGGGAGCACGCCACGCGCGGCGTCCCCGGCGAG
>DAOMFN010000346.1:0-2851 GCA_035429785.1 Anaeromyxobacteraceae bacterium | reverse complement strand
GACTGCATGCTGGCCGGCTTCGTCGTCCTGTACCTCCTCGCGTCGATCGGCATCGGGCTCTGGGCGGCCCGCCGGGTGCACACGTCCCGGGACTACGCCGTGGCCGGCCGCTCCCTGCCGCTCCACGTGGTCACCGCGACGGTCTTCGCGACCTGGTTCGGATCCGAGACGGTCCTCGGCATCCCGGCGCGCTTCCTGGAGGGCGGGCTCTCCGCGGTGGTCGAGGATCCCTTCGGCTCCTCCGCGTGCCTGGTGCTCGTGGGCCTGTTCTTCGCCGCCCGCCTCTACCGGATGGACCTCCTCACCATCGGCGACTTCTTCCGCCGCCGGTACGGGCCGCGGGTGGAGCTCGTCACCGCGGTCGTCATCGTGGTGTCGTACCTGGGATGGGTGGCGGCGCAGCTCGTCGCGCTGGGGCTCGTCTTCGAGGTCGTGAGCGGAGGCGCCGTGACCCCCGGCGCGGGGATCGTCATCGGCGCGGCGGTGGTGGTGCTCTACACCCTGTTCGGCGGCATGTTCTCGGTGGCCTGGACCGACTTCATGCAGATGGTGCTCATCGTGGTGGGGCTCCTCGCCATCGCCTGGGTCCTCGGAGGCGCCGCGGGAGGGGTCGGGGAGGTGGTGGCCCACGCCCAGCGCTCCGGGAAGCTCCGGCTCCTGCCCGGGGGCGGCCTGCGCGAGTGGCTCTGGTTCGCGGGCGCCGCCCTGACGATGATGCTGGGCTCGATCCCGCAGCAGGACGTGTTCCAGCGGGTGACCTCGGCCCGCACGGCGCGCCTGTCGGTCGCGGGGACGGTCCTCGGCGGCGTGGCCTACTTCGCCTTCGCCTTCGTCCCCATGTTCCTGGCCTATTCCGCCACGCTCGTCGATCCGGCCCTGGTCGCCGGGCACCTGCACTCCGACCCCCAGCACATCCTGCCGCTGCTCGTCATGCGCCACGCCGCGGTCCCGGCCCAGATCCTCTTCTTCGGCGCCCTGCTGTCCGCCATCCTCTCCACGGCGAGCGGCACGCTGCTCGCGCCGTCGGTCACCTTCACCGAGAACGTCCTGCGCCGGTTCCTCCGGCCCGACCTCACCGACCGGCAGCTCCTGCGGACGATGCGGATCGTGGTGGCCTGCTTCTCCACCGCGGTCGTGATCTTCGCGCTCCGCTCCGACTCCAGCATCTACGAGATGGTGGGGAACGCGTACAAGGTCACGCTCGTGGGCGCGTTCGTCCCGCTGGTCGCCGGCCTGTGGTGGCCGCGCGCGACGGCCGCGGGAGCGCTCGCCTCGATCGCGCTGGGCATCGGGACCTGGGCCGCGCTGGAGTGGACCGCGCCGGCGGGGCTCTGGCCGCCCCAGCTGGCGGGGCTGATCGCCGCGGGGGTCGGGATGATCACGGGCTCGCTCGTCGGGCCCTCACCCTCCGGGGACGGCGGCCGTCACGGAGCTCCGGCGACCCGGTCGTAGGTGGTGGTCTTCACCGTGCGCCAGCGGTCCCCGTCGCGCCGCTCCAGCGTGACCTCGAAGCGCTCCTTCCCGTAGCGGCGCCAGATGGTCCGCTCCTTCGGGTCGCTGCCGTCCCTCTCCCGGGTCCAGAAGCGGAAGGCGCCCTTGTGCAGCGTGGCCTCGGAGGCGACGAGGCGCCCCTCCGCGTTCCACTGGGCCACGTCGTACTGACCGTTCCTCGGGTTCCAGGCGATCACCGTCTCGCCTTCCAGGACCGTGACCTTCTCGCCCCGGGGAACGCGCGTCCGGGTGGTGGCCCGGAGCAGCCGGTCCCACTGGACGGAGTAGCACTGCGTCTCCATCTCCTTGCCCTCCGCGTTCGTGCCGCGCCAGCAGGACCCGGCGAGCTCGCCGAGCCACTGGAAGCGGTCCATGGGGACGACCGGGATGCGGGCCCCCCCCTGGGCGACGGCCGGAGCGGGGAGGAGGGCGAGCGCGAGGAGCGTGAGGGCGAGGGCAAGGGCGGGGGGACGCATCCGTCGATCTTACGATCGGCCGGGCCGCGACCGCCATCCCGCGCCGGCGCGCTACGCCGGGTTCCAGCCCGAGAGCCGGCGACGCTGGACCACCGCGAAGCGGGCCACGAGGTTGTCGAGGTCGTTGTCCCGCCCCAGCCCCACGACGTCGTGGACCCCGCCGAAGCGGGTGTCCCCGCCCGCGAGCGCGAGCCAGCGGCGGTTCTGGAACATGTAGCCGTCGAAGTGGGTCCACTGCGGCTGCGTTCCCCAGCCCCGGTGCTGGCCCACCCGGACGTAGACGTCGGGAGGGACGCAGACGAGGCGGAAGGCGCGGGGATCGAGCCCCAGCGCGGAGACCACCTCCGACCCCCTGGCGAGGAGGGCGCGCTCCAGCCGGGCGCGGGAGAGTCCGCTGCGCCGGTCGAGCCCCAGCCGCTCGAGCAGG
Source organism: Anaeromyxobacteraceae bacterium (assembly GCA_035429785.1). Classification (GTDB taxonomy): domain Bacteria; phylum Myxococcota; class Myxococcia; order Myxococcales; family Anaeromyxobacteraceae; genus CAIOAK01. The sequence goes on along the minus strand of DAOMFN010000346.1, from coordinate 457 downwards.
GGCAGGTTGACCGGCGCGGATCCGGGGGCCGGCTCCTCGTGGTCCTCGACGAGCAGGTCCTCGTCGCCGAGGGGCGGCAGGTAGCGCCCGCCCGAGGAGTTCACGAAGGGCCGATCGAGGTACATGCCGAGGTGGTCCCGCAGGGCCTCCGGGACGTCGCCCGGGAACTCGACCGACAGGCGGACCGGCCCGAGGCCGGCCTCCTCCGTCCCCCCCGGACGGGGTTGCCAGGCGTTCCGGAAGATCTCCTCGACGTCGCCGCGCACCGACGCCATGTGGACCGGCGCCAGCCCGAGCGGACGCGCCCGGGCGCTGGCCTCGTCCGGGAAGGCGAGCGTGAGCTCCTGCACGACCGGGCCCGACCCGCGAGCGGGGCCCGCGGCCGCCGCGCCCGGTGAGGCGACCCCGCGCTGGAGCCGGGCGGAGATCTCCTGGACCCTGCGCAGGTCGCCCCGGG
>DAOMFN010000345.1:0-2881 GCA_035429785.1 Anaeromyxobacteraceae bacterium | reverse complement strand
CCGCCGGGTCGTCGCCATCGCCGCCGGCGGGGCAGGCGTCGTCCTGCTCGTCGGCCTGGTGCTCGTCTTCGCCTGGACCCGCGAGCTCCCCCACTTCGAGGGCCTGAAGGATTACCGGCCGCTCGTGTCCACGCGGGTGCTCGCCGCCGACGGGAGCGAGGCCTTCGTCTTCGCGCGCGAGCGGCGGACGGTGGTCCCGTTCGACAAGATCCCGGAGGTCATGAAGAAGGCGGTGCTCGCCTCGGAGGACGCGCGCTTCTACGAGCACGAGGGGGTGAACTACCTCGCCATCGCGCGCTGCGCGGCGAAGGGGATCCTGCGCGGCGGCGTGGCCTGCGGCGGCTCCACCATCACCCAGCAGGTGGTGAAGACCTTCCTGCTCCCCACCGACTGGCGCGTGAAGCGCAAGGTGAAGGAGCTCTTCCTGGCGCCGCGCCTCGAGCAGAACCTCTCGAAGGACGAGATCCTCTACCTCTACCTGAACCAGATCTACTTCGGGCACCGCCGCTACGGCGTGGAGGAGGCCTCCCGCTTCTACTTCGGGAAGCCGGTGCGCGACGTCACCCTCGGCGAGGCCGCCACGCTGGCCGGCCTCATCCAGTCGCCGGAGCGGCTCTCCCCCGTGAAGCACCTGGAGGCGGCGAGGACGCGGCAGCGCTACGTGCTCCGCCGGATGGTCGAGGAGGGATACGTCGACGCCCGCACCGCCGAGGCCGAGGCGGCACGTCCCCTCCGGCTCCGCAAGCAGCAGGAGCCCTACGGCGCCTGGTACGCCGACGCCGTCCGCCGCCACCTCGACGAGCGCTACGGCGCCGAGCGGGTGGAGACCGACGGGCTGCTCGTGGAGATCGCCATGCTCCCAGGGATGCAGCGGGCCGCCGAGGCGGCGCTGGCGGCCGACCTCCGCATGGTCGACAAGCGACACGGCTGGCGAGGGGCGCCCCAGCACCTCGACGAGAAGCAGCTCGCCGCCGCGCTCCCGGCCTGGCGCGAGCGGCTCGCGGCGGCGAAGCCCCAGCCCGGCGAGCTCGTGGTCTGGGACCTCGGGCGCGTGGACCCGGACGAGATCGACGCCGACGGCGAGCTCTCCCGCGACGCGCGGAGGCGGGTGCGGGTGCGCCCGCTGGAGGCCGGGGAGACCTACGCGGCGCTCGTGGAGAAGGTGGAGGACAGGCAGGCCATCCTCGACCTCGGCAACGCCCGCGGGGTCATCCCCTTCTCCGACGTGGCCTGGGCCCGGAAGTACAACCCGGCGGTGGGCACCGCCGCGCCGAAGCGGATGCAGGACGTGCTCCGTCCCGGGGACATCGTGCTCGCGCGGGTGGTGCCGGTGAAGCAGTCCCCCGCCGAGGCCGTGCGGGCCGGCAAGCCGCTCCCGCTCTCGCTCGAGCAGGTGCCGCGGCTCGAGGGCGCCCTCGTCGCCATCGACCCCGCCACCCGCGGCGTGCGCGCGCTCGTGGGCGGGCAGGACTTCGGCCGCTCCCAGTTCAACCGGGCCATCCAGGCGAAGCGGCAGCCGGGCAGCGCCTTCAAGCCCTTCGTCTGGGGCGCCGCGGTCGAGTCGGGGAAGTTCACCCCCGCCACCGTGGTCTACGACACGCCCGACCTCTACCGCGATCCCTGGACCGGCAAGGAGTGGAAGCCGCAGAACTTCGAGAAGGACGTCTACGAGGGGCCGATGCTGCTCCGGGACGCGCTCGCCCACTCCAAGAACACGGTGTCGGCGAAGCTCGTCGACGCGCTCGGCGTGGACGCGGTCATCGACTTCGCCCGCCGGGCCGGCATCGAGAGCGAGCTGCCCCGCAGCCTCTCCCTGGCGCTCGGCACCGGCGAGGTGACGCCGCTCGAGCTCGTGAACGGCTACGCCACCCTGGCCGCGGGGGGCTTCCCCGCGCCGCCCATCCTGGTCACGCGGGTGCGGGACCGGGACGGCAACCTGCTCGAGGAGACGAAGCCGCTCGTCCCGCCACCGCTCGCCGACGCGCTCCCTCCCGGTCCGTCCCCCGACGCGTCGGTGGGCGCCGGCGCGATGGGAGGCGCGGACGGGGGCGTGGCCGACGGGGTCCCCGCGGGCATGCCGGGCGTGGGCGATCCCTCGGCCGCGCAGCCTGCAGCGCAGCCCGTGCCTCCCGTGGTGGGGCGGCTCCCCGACCGCATCCGGCCCGAGGCCGCCTACGTCACCGTCGCCATGATGCGCGAGGTCGTGCAGAGCGGCACCGGGCAAGGGGCGAAGGCCCTCGACCGCCCCGTCGCCGCCAAGACCGGGACGGCGCAGGAGCACCGCGACGCCTGGTTCGTCGGCATGACCCCGGACCTCGTGGCCGGCGTCTGGGTGGGGTTCGACGGGCACGACCCGCTCGGCCCCCACGCCACCGGCGCCGGCGCCGCGCTGCCCGGCTGGCTCGGCTTCATGCGGGCCGCCGAGGGCGGCCGGCCCGCCACCGACTTCGCCGTTCCACCCACGGTGGAGCTCGTCCGCATCGACCCGGCCACCGGGATGCTCGCCGCCGGCGCGGAGAGCGGCGTGGTGATGCCCTTCCTTCCCGGGACGGCACCGCGGCGCACCGCGCCCGAGCCGAGCGCGACCCCGCAGAACTTCTTCCTGGAGTGACGGTCGCCCCGGCGCCGGGGCTACCGGATCGGCGTGGCCCGCAGGGCCGCCCGGCCTTCCTTCACGTACACCTGGAACCGCACCGTCCGGCACGCGTACTTCTGGACGAGCGCGTCGCGGTTCTTGCGGAGCTTGTCCCGGAAGCGCTCCCAGGTGATGCCCTCCGCGCTCTCCCCGCACGAGGTGCGCACGCGGAGGAACTCCTCGAGGAGCGCGCGCCAGGCGCCCTCCTCGTCCTCCGGGCCGAGCGGCTGGGTGGTCCGGGGCTGG
>DAOMFN010000344.1:0-2889 GCA_035429785.1 Anaeromyxobacteraceae bacterium | reverse complement strand
CCGGCGGTTCCGCCCTCGGCCTCGATCACCTCGCGGATGAGCTTGCCGGCGTTCACCCGCCGGTCCCGGGTGCGGAGCGAATAGTAGAGGCTCCCGCGGTACTCCCCCACGGCGAGCGACCACTTCACCTCGCCCATGGAGAGGAACCGGTCGGCCACCTCCGCGACGAGGTCCGGGTAGTAGACCTTGCCGAGGTCGCAGAGCACCGCCTCGCCGTGGAGGCGGGCCTTCTCCACCGCCGCGTGGAAGAGGCGGAAGTAGTTCTCCGGCAGCCGCGGCCGCTCGATGCGGGAGAGGGCCTCGGTGTCGGCCTTCGGGAAGAGCCAGAGGTAGGCCTCGACGTCGGGCGGCGTGGTCTCGCGCTCGAGGTCGCGGGTGTCCGACTTGATGCCGTAGAAGAGGGCGGTGGCGATGGACGGAGGGACGGCGAGGCCGCTCGCCCGCAGGTAGTCGGTGACCACCGTGGAGGTCGCGCCGGTGTCCCGGCCCACGTCGGCCACCACGGCGAGCCGGGTCTCCGGACGCTCCGGGTGGTGGTCGATGACGACGTCGGGGAAGTGGTCCCGGGGGAGCGAGTGGTTCCCCTGCTCGGGCTGGGTGTCCACCATGGCGATGAGGTCGTAGTCGGAGACGTCCACGCGGGAGAGCGGCACCACCGGCAGGCGCAGCACCTTCACGAGCGCGCGGTTCTCCGCGCGCCCCACGATGCCCCCGTAGGCGACGACGGCCTCGACCCCGGCGAGCTGCCCGAGGAGCCAGGCGAGCGCCACGCCCGAGGCGAGCGAGTCGGGATCGGGGTTGTCGTGGGTGAGGATGAGGGCCCGGCGGTGGCCGCGCGCGAAGTCCACGAGCCGGTCGAGCCGCTCGCGGACCTCGCCGGGCGTGCTCCCGCCGAGCCGGACGCGCGTGCGCGAACGCTTCCGCGGGCCGGCCGCCCGCTGCCGCCCTGTGGCCTCTGCGCGCGTCATCGGAGGAGCGACCGCAGGACCGCGAGGTTCTCGCGGAACTTCATCTCGGTCTCCAGGAAGGCGGGCAGGCTGGCGAAGCGCGGGTCGTTCACCAGGCGCCGGAAGGGCTCGCGACCGAGCGCCCCCTCGCCGATGTGCTCGTGCCGGTCCACCCGGCAGCCGAGGGGCTTCTTGCAGTCGTTCAGGTGGAAGGCCCGCAGGTGGGAGAGCCCGACGACGGCGTCGAACTCCCGGAAGGTCCGTTCGTAGCCCTCGGGCGTGGAGAGGTCGTAGCCCGCGGCGAAGGCGTGGCAGGTGTCGAAGCAGACGCCCACCCGGCGCCGCGCCGCCCCCGGCACCCCGTCGCGGATGGCCGCCACCTGCTCGAAGCGCCAGCCGAGCGACTTCCCCTGGCCGGCGGTGATCTCCACGAGCAGCCGCACGCGCCCCGGCACGGCGTCGAGCGCGCGCTCCATCCCCTCCGACACGAGCCGGAGCCCCTCGGCCTCGTCCGCGTTGCTTCCGGGGTGGAAGACGAGGAAGGACACGCCGAGCTCCTCGCAGCGCCCCAGCTCGTCGGCGAGGGCCGCCCAGGACTTCTTCCGCAGCTCGGGGTCGGAGGCGGCGTGGTTCGCGAGGTAGATGGAGTGGGCCGCGGTCGGGAACCCGGTGCGGTGCGCCTCGGAGCGGAACCGCTCGACCTCGTCGGCCTCCAGCGGCTTCGAGGCCCAGCCCCGGGGGTTGCGGACGAAGATCTGGAGCGCTTCGGCGGTGTCGGCCTCGGCTCGCTCGAACGCCCGGGAGACTCCGCCGGCGATGCCCTCGTGGGCGCCCAGGATCATGGCGGGCGCTTCATACACCAGCCGGGGCGGCGCTGCCACGGCTGCCCGGGTGGGGCCCCGGAGGACCCCGGCCCGGCCGGGCTACCGGGCGCGGCGGGACCGGGACGGCGGGGCCTCGGCGAAGTGCTTCTCGGCGTGCCCGAGCGCGTTGTCCATCGCCTCGACCATGAGGTCGCGCAGCACGGCCTCCGGCATCCGGAAGGAGTCGTAGTAGCGCTGCCGGTCGATGGAGTGGATGACGCAGGGCAGGAACCCGCCGCGGATCAGGTAGAGATTCGCCAGCAGTCGCGCCACCTTGCCCGACCCGTCCGTGTACGGATAGGCCTGCATGAACCCGTGCTGGATGCGCGCCGCCTGGACCACCGGGTGCGACTTCTTGAACTCGGCGGTGTCGGTGCCGTCGAGCACCTTGGCGAGGGTGGACGCGATCTTGGGGGGCTGGGCGATCTCGTGGAAGTAGGCCCGGTGGAGCGGCATGTCCTTTCGGAACTCCGACGGGCCCTTGCTCTGGATGCCGGCGTGGAGCGTCTCGTGGATCTTCTTCACGAGCGAGAGGTTCACCTTGAGCCGCTTGGACGCCGCCTCGGCCCGGATGAGGTCGATGGCGGTCTTGTGGTTCCGGACCTCCTGGAGGACGCCGATGACCATGGCGTCGGCCACGGGCTGGGGGGCCGAGAGGCCGGCGACCAGTTCCTGGACGGTGTAGATGACCCCTTCGAGGGCGTTCTCGTGGTACATCCAGGAAAGTTCGTACTTCTGCAGAAAATCCGCAGCAACGTCGGGATCTTCCTGCATCCTTTCGTTCAGGTCCTGGGTGCGGTCGTCGAGGTCGAGGTACCGGGTGGCCATGCGCGCGGAAGCTCCACTCAAGCGTTCGGAATCACGAAAAATTTTCGCCACTGGGGCGTGGGCTGGATCTCTAACGGCGGTTTCGTCCGCCGCAAGGGCGAACGCTCCGGGCCCGGGGCTATTCCCCGGCCTTCGAGCGAGTCGCCGAGGAGGGGCGGCTACCGGCGTCCGCGGGCCCGGCGAGCGACCGGCCGCCGCTTGCCGGCCGACCGGGTCGCCCCGCGGGGAGACGCGATCCTGCGGGCGGGCTT
>DAOMFN010000343.1:0-2935 GCA_035429785.1 Anaeromyxobacteraceae bacterium | reverse complement strand
GGCGTCGCCGAGGTCGTGCGCATCTCGGTCGCGGCCGGCGTCGCCCAGGTCGAGCTCTCCGGTCCGGGCCTCGCGGCCGAGTCGCTCCGCGACGGGGGCGAGCACCGCCCCGTTCCCGGCGGCCGCGCGCGGGTCCGCCTCGAGGGGGACGCGCTGCTCCTCGACGGCAAGCCGGTGGAGGGCGCGGGGGTCGCCTTCACCGCGGAGGGCTCCATCCGGACGCTCGGCCGCAGCCTCTCCGGGGAGGTGGAGGTGCGGCGCGGGCCCGGCGGGCTCTCCGTCATCGACGTCCTGCCGCTCGAGGAGTACGTGGCGGCCGTGATCGGCGCGGAGATGCCCCCGCGCTTCCCGCCCGAGGCGCTGAAGGCCCAGGCCGTGGCGGCGCGCACCTTCGCGCTGGTCCGCAAGCTCGAGGCGCGCGAGCAGGGGCTCGACTTCGACATGGGGGCCACGGTCCTCGACCAGGTCTATCCCGGGGCGGGGGGCGCCGATCCCCGCGCCCGCGCCGCGGCCGAGGCCACCGCCGGCGAGGTCCTCGTGAAGGACCGCCGCCCGGTCGAGACCTACTTCCACTCCACGTGTGGCGGGAGGACCGAGCGGGGCGCCGACGCGCTCGGCAGGGACCAGCCCTACCTCGTGTCCGTCCCCTGCGACCGGTGCCAGGCCTCGCCGTCCTGGCGCTGGACGGTCCGGATCCCCGCGGCCGAGCTGGGACGCGCCGCGGGGGTGGGGGAGCCGGCCACCCGCGTCTCGGTGGTGCGGACGACATCGACCGGGAGGGCCGCGCGCGTGTCGGTCGAGGGGCCGGGGGGGAAGGTCGTGCTCGACGGGCCGGAGCTGCGCCGGAGGCTCGGCTACGACCGGCTGCCCTCGCTGGCCTTCACCGTCCGTCTCGCGAAGGGCACGGCGACCTTCGAGGGGCGCGGCAGCGGGCACGGCGCCGGCATGTGCCAGTGGGGCGCGGCCGGGCGCGCCCGCGCCGGCGACGGCTACGCCGCCATCCTCTCCCGCTACTACCCGGGCACGCAGCTCGCCCGGCTGTACTGACCGGCCGGTCATGGACGTCTCCGCCCTCGACTTCGACCTCCCGGAGGCGCTCGTGGCCCAGGCGCCGGTGGAGCCCCGGGACGCCTCCCGGCTGCTCCACCTGCCGGCCGGGGGCGGCGCGCCGCGGCACCTCCGCTTCTCCGACCTGCCCGGGCTGCTCCGCGAGGGGGACCTCCTCGTGATGAACGACAGCCGGGTCATCCCGGCGCGGCTCCTCGGCACGAAGGAGAGCGGGGGCAAGGTGGAGGTGCTGCTCGTCGAGCCCGACCCGTCCGCCGGCCCCGGGGAGCCGGCGAGTTGGGTCGCGATGGCGCAGGCGTCGAAGCCCATCCGGGCCGGCGCCCGCCTCGCCTTCGGGGACCTGCGGGCCGAGGTGACCGCGGTCCGCGGCGAGGGGCTCTACGCGGTCCGCTTCGACCGGGACGACGCGGCCCTCCTCGCGGCGCTCGAGCGCGTGGGCCGGCTGCCGCTCCCGCCGTACATCCGGCGCGAGGATCTCCCGGCCGACCGCGAGCGCTACCAGACCGTGGTGGCGCGCGAGCCGGGCAGCGTCGCCGCTCCCACCGCAGGCCTCCACTTCACGCCCGGCCTGCTCGAGCGGGTCCGCGCCGCCGGAGTCGAGCTGGCGACCGTCACCCTCCACGTCGGTCCGGGCACCTTCCTCCCCGTCCGGGCGAGCCGGCTCGAGGACCACCGGATGCACGCCGAGCGCTACGAGGTGGGCGAGGCGACGGCGCGGGCCTTCGATCGGGCGCGCGCCCGCGGCGGCCGGGTCGTCGCCGTCGGGACCACGGCGGTCCGCACCCTGGAGAGCGCGTGGCACGACGGACGCCTGCGGACGGGCCCGGGCCGGACCGAGATCTTCATCCGCCCGGGGCACGTCTTCCGGGCCGTGGACGGGCTCGCGACCAACTTCCACCTCCCCCGGTCCACGCTCCTCGCCCTCGCCTGCGCCTTCGGGGGGACGGAGCGGGTGCTCGCCGCGTACCGGGAGGCTGTCGCACTGCGTTATCGCTTCTTCAGCTACGGCGACGCGATGGTCATGATCTGAACCGCTGGAAGTCCTATGGGAGGGTGCCCCCCCGCCCAGCTACAATCGAGGCATCGGAGCCTCGCCGGGATGAACAGCATCGCCCTCAACCTCGAGCCGCAGCAGTACCTCGCCGGGTGGCGGGCCGACGCCGGCTCGCTCTTCCTGCCGGCGCTCTCCGAGTCGAGGGTGGGGGACCAGGTCGTGGCGCGCATCGGGCTCTTCGGGCAGCCGGTGAGGGCCACCGTGTACGGCAAGGTGGCGATGGTCCGGCGCATCGGGCGCCCGTCGCTCCCTCCCGGCGTGGACGTGCACCTCGAGCCGGCCAGCTTCCCGGCGGCCCGGTACCTGGCGGCGGTCGCGTCGGGGGAGCCCGTCCAGTTCACGGTCCGGCCGCCCCGCTACGCCGTGCAGCGCACCGTCCTCGTGATCCTCGGGGGGGCGAAGGTCGAGACCCGGACGGTCACCATCTCCGAGGGCGGTTGCTCGCTCGCCTGGCCGGCCGGCAATCCGCAGCCGTCCTCCGGTGAGCTGCTGGCGCTCCGCCTGGGCAACGGCTTCCTCGCCCCGGTGACGGAGGGCGTCGTGGCCTGGACCGACGGCGCCTCGCCCGACGGGGCCTTCGGGGTCCGCGTCGTGGCGGAAGGGCGCGGCGGGCGGGCCTGGCGCGCGGTCGTCGAGGACGCCGCCCGCTCTCCGGCGCGCACCACCTAGAGCGGCGGCCGGCCTTGACACGGCGCGCCCTCCGGGCGAAACGAGGCCGAGAGCCGCTGACCACTCCTCGCCGGGGCCAGCGCCACCCGCCGCAGCAGCCTCGAAACTCCCCGAGGGCCGATCAAGACCACGGTGTTCATGCAG
>DAOMFN010000342.1:0-2941 GCA_035429785.1 Anaeromyxobacteraceae bacterium | reverse complement strand
GAGGGTCCGCTGGCGGGTCAGCCGGTCCTCTGCCTGGGCCAGGCGCAGCTCCGACTGGCGGACCCCCTCGTTCGCGACCCGGACCGACACGACCTCGACCTGCTCGAGCCGGGCCGCGGCCTGCGCCACCTGGGCGCGGGCCTGCGCCAGGGCGGCCTTCGCCTCCACGTCGTCGAGCTGGACGAGCACGTCGCCGGCCTTCACCCGGTCGCCCTTCTCCACCGGCAGCCGGACCACGCGGCCGACCGCCACGCTTCCGGCCTGGATCCGGGCCGGGGCCAGCACCCGCCCGCTCGCCACCACCCGCTGCACGAGCTCGCGCCGCTCCGCCGTCCAGGTCGGCACGCGGGGCCCCATCCAGGCGGCGGCGAGGAAGGCGGCGAGCGCCAGGGCCGCCGCGCCGGCGAGGATGCGCCAGCGCCAGCGGCGGAGGAGCGAGGGGGCCATGAGCCTTCGAGTATAGGGTCGGCGGCGGCGCTTCCGGTGCGGGAAATCGGGACGACCGGGCCCCGTTTCTCCCTGCCCGGGGCCCGGCGCCCCGCTACACTCTGCGGACCTTTCCACCCCGAGGAACCCTCCGCATGGACTCGAAGATGTGGGCGCTCGTCTACGACCGGAAGAAGGACCCCTGGGCCACCACCCGCGGCCTGCGCAAGGAGGTGGTCCCCCGGCCGGTTCTCGACGTCGGCAAGGACTACCGGGACGCCTCGATGGTCATCGTGAAGCCCCGCTACGCCGGCTTCTGCGGCTCCGACCGCGGCATCTGGTTCCGGCGCGCCTTCGGCGACATGATCCAGTCCACGCTCGCCGCCGAGGGCAAGGACGCCCGGGTCATCGGGCACGAGCTGCTCGGCGAGGTCGTGGAGGCCGGCCCGGAGGCCACGCGCGACTTCGGGCTCCGGCCGGGCGACGTCGTCTCCACCGAGAGCCACATCATCTGCAACACCTGCTACCAGTGCCGCATCGGCGACAACCACGTCTGCGCCACCGACCGCATCATCGGGATCAGCGTGGATGGCTGCTTCGCCGAGTACGTGAAGCTCCCGGCCCAGGCGCTCTGGCCCACCGACGTCTCCAAGATCCGGCCGGAGGTCGCCGCCCTCCAGGAGCCCTTCGGGAACGCCGTCCACGCCTGCACGAAGGTCAACCTGCGCGGCAAGTCGGTGGCCATCATCGGCTGCGGCACCATCGGGCTCTTCGCCATCGCGGTGGCCCGCGCGCTGGGGGCCCGCCAGGTCATCGGCGTCGAGCCGATGCGCACCCACATCGAGATGGCGAAGAAGCTGGGCGCCGACGCGGTCGTGGAGCCCACCAAGACCACCGAGACCTCCTACGTCCACGACGAGGGCATCACCCGCGCCATCCACGACCTCACCGAGGGCGTGGGCGTGGACGTGGCGCTCGAGATGTCCGGGTCGAACGCCGCCCTCAACACCGCCATCTCGGTGGTGCGCCGGGGCGGTCACGTCATCCTCTTCGGGCTGAAGAGCGGCGAGGCGGTCATCGAGAGCCTGGAGCGGGTCATCGTGGACGGCATCAGCCTCCACGCGGTGGTGGGGCGCCGCATCTTCGAGACCTGGCACATCACCCGCAACCTGCTCGAGTCCACCTCGCCGAACATCCAGGAGCAGGTCTGGAACGTCATCCTGCAGGGGGGACGGGACACCATCGTCCCCTTCGCCGGCTGGGAGGCGTCGTCGTTCGAGGAGAAGATCAAGGCCCACCCCAAGGTCCTCATCCGCTTCTAGGAGGCCGCCGTGTACGACGACGCCCGGACGGTGTTCCAGCAGGTGCTCGCGGAGATCCGCGCCGCCGGCACCTGGAAGGAGGAGCGGATCATCGAGTCGCCGCAGGGCGCCGAGATCCGGGTGGGCGGGCGCACGGTCCTCAACTTCTGCGCCAACAACTACCTGGGGCTCTCCGACGACCCGCGGCTCCTCGCTGCGGCGCGGGAAGCCCTGGACGGCCGCGGCTACGGCCTCTCCTCGGTCCGCTTCATCTGCGGAACCCAGGACCTGCACCGGGAGCTGGAGCGGCGGCTGGCCGCGTTCTTCGGCTTCGAGGACGCCATCCTCTTCTCCTCCTGCTTCGACGCGAACGGCGGGGTCTTCGAGGCGCTCCTCGGCGAGGAGGACGCCATCGTCTCCGACGCCCTCAACCACGCGTCGATCATCGACGGGATCCGGCTCGCGAAGGCGCGGCGGCTCCGCTACGCACACGCCGATCTCGCCGACCTCGAGGCGCGGCTCGCCGAGGCGTCGGGAGCCCGGCTCCGCATGGTGGTCACCGACGGCGTCTTCTCCATGGACGGCGACCTCGCCCGGCTCGACGCGATCTGCGCCGTCGCCGAGCGCCACCGCGCCCTCGTGCTCGTGGACGACTCGCACGCCTCCGGCTTCGTGGGGCGCACCGGCCGGGGCACGCCCGAGCACTTCGGCGTGCAGGGGCGCGTGGACGTGCTGACCTCCACGCTCGGCAAGGCGCTCGGGGGCGCCGCCGGCGGCTTCGTGGCCGGCCGCCGGGAGGTCGTGGACCTCCTCCGGCAGCGGGCGCGGCCCTACCTGTTCTCGAACACGGTCGCCCCGCCCATCGTCGGCGCGACGCTCGCCGCGCTCGACCTGCTCGAGGGCTCCACCGCGCTGCGGGACCGGCTCATGGAGAACGCTCGGCGCTTCCGGGAGGGGATGACCGCGGCCGGGTTCAGCCTGAAGCCCGGCTTCCACCCCATCGTCCCGATCATGCTGGGCGACGCGCGGCTCGCGGTCGACTTCGCCCGCGACCTGCTCGACGAGGGCATCTACGTCATCGGCTTCAGCTTCCCGGTGGTGCCGCGCGGCGAGGCCCGCATCCGCGTGCAGCTCTCCGCCGCGCACACCCCGGCCATGGTGGACCGGGCCGTGGAGGCCTTCGTGACGGTGGGGCGCCGCCGGGGCGTGATCTA
>DAOMFN010000341.1:0-2952 GCA_035429785.1 Anaeromyxobacteraceae bacterium | reverse complement strand
CGTCGGCGTCCATCCGCACCACGACCTCGGCGTCGCACCGGGCGAGCCCGCGCGCCAGCGCCCGCGCGATCCCCTCTCCCGGCCCCCGGACCACCGCGACGCGCCGGTCCCGGGCGGCGAGCCCCTCCAGGATGGCGCCGGTCCCGTCTCGAGAGCCGTCGTCCACGGCCACGAGGACGAGGTCGCGGAAGGTCTGCCGCAGGATGGAGACGGCGGCGGCCCGCACCGTGGCGGCCGCGTCGCGGGCCGGCAGGAGGACGGCCACGCGGGGCACGGCGCGCTACCCCTCGTAGTCGCCGCCGAGGCGCGGGGGTGCCGCGTCCTCCGGCTTCACGTCGTCCGGCGAGACCTCCACCGGTTCCCCTTCGGCGTCGTACTCGCCGAGCACCGGGTCGACCGACTGGCTGCAGAGCCAGACCGCGGCGTAGTAGTAGCCGGCCGGCCCGAGCCCGACGATCTGCCCCCGGGTGGCCGGGGCGAGCAGGTCGTGCCGGCGCCACTCCTCGCGGGCGTGGACGTTGGAGATGTGCACCTCGACCACCGGGAAGGAGACCGACTTCAGGCAGTCGTGGAGCGCGTAGCTCGTGTGGGTGAACGCGCCCGGGTTCACGATGAGCCCGCGGGCCTCCTTGCGGTGCTCCTGGATGAAGTCGATGAGGGCGCCCTCGTGGTTCGACTGGAAGGCCCTCACCTCGTGGCCGTAGGCGGCGCAGGCCTCGGTGACCATCTTCACGATGTCGGCGAGCGTGGTCGATCCGTAGATCTCCGGCTCCCGCTCGCCGAGCAGGTTCAGGTTGGGTCCGTTGACGAGCAGGATCATCCGGCGCTCCCGATCTCGCGCACCGCCGCCCGGACGGCCTCCGGGGGGGCGACGACGTCCCACTCTACCGCCCAGGAGGGGCCCCGGCGAATCGGCAGCACCCAGAGGAGCCCCGACGCCGACCGCTTCTTGTCATGGGCCATCAACAGTCGAGCCTTCCGCGCAGTGGAAGGCGAGACACGAACGGGCAAGCCAGCCCCGTTCAACGCAGCCTCCACCTTCTCCACCTCGTCCGCCCCCACCCGCCCCATGGCCCGCGCCAGCCGGAAGGCGAAGGCGGTCCCGACGGCCACCGACTCCCCGTGCGTGTAGCGGCGGAAGCCGCCCGCGGCCTCCACGCCGTGCCCGAAGGTGTGCCCGAGGTTGAGGAGCTTCCGCTCCGCCTTCTCCCGCGGGTCCCGCTCGACGACCTCGACCTTCACCCGCGCGCACGCGGCGACGGTGGCGGCGCCCACCCGGCCCGTCCGCGCCGCCGTGGCGAGCGCAGGCAGCAGCTCCGGCCGGAGGAAGCCGTACTTCAGCACCTCCGCGAGGCCGCTCCGCAGCTCGCGCGGCGGCAGGGTGGCGAGGGAGGCCGGATCGGAGAGCACCCCCACCGGCGGGTGGAAGGCCCCCACCGCGTTCTTCGCGAGCGGCAGGTTCACCGCGGTCTTGCCGCCCAGCGCCGCGTCCACCATGGCGAGCACGGTCGTGGGGACGGCCAGCCAGTCGAGGCCGCGCATGAAGACCGCGGAGAGGAACCCGGCCGCGTCGGTCACCGCGCCGCCCCCCAGGGCCACGACCAGGCTCCGCCGGGTGAGGTCGGCCCGGAGCAGCCGGGTCGCCGACCGCTCCAGCACGGCGAGGGTCTTCCCCCGCTCCCCGTCGGGCAGGACCACCGTCACCGCGAGCGGCGAGGTGCGGGCCAGAGCCGCCGCCACCCGTCGGCCGTACGGCGTCCCGAGGACGCGCGCGCAGGTGACGAGCGCCACCCGGTCCCGCCCGGAGCAGAGGCGGTCGAGCCGCCCGGCGACCGGGCCCACCTCCACCGGGTAGGCGTGCCCCTGCTGCCGGGCCTCGATCACCGTGCTCACGCCGCCACCCCCAGGAGACCGGCCACCCGCCGGGCCACGGCGTCGGCGGTGAGCGCGTCGACCGGGACGGTGAGGCTCGCCCTCCGGTAGAGCGGCAGCCGCGTGCGCAGCAGCTCCTCCCATCGGGACGAGAGCGGCCGCCCCTCGCCCCCGCCCATGCGCCGGGCGGCCTCGGCGGCCGAGACGTCGAGGAAGATCACCCGTCCGGCGCGGAGCAGGTGCTCGGCCGCGGCGGGGTCGCAGAAGGCGCCCCCGCCCAGGGCCACCACGAGCGGACCGCGCAGCCCGAGCACGACCTCCCGCTCCATCGACCGGAAGGCGCGCTCGCCCCGCTCGGCGAAGATGGCGGGGACGCTCGCCCCGGCGCGGCGGGAGACCTCGCCGTCGGTGTCGAGGAAGGGGCGGGAGAGCAGGCGGGCGAGCTTCCGGGCCACGGTGGTCTTGCCCGAGCCCATCATCCCGGTGAGTGCGATCACCTCAGCGGATCCGGGCGGCATACGCCTCCACCGCGCGCTCCACGTCCACCACGGCGTCGCCGCCGAACTTCTCGAGGAAGGCCGCGGCGAGCTCCCATGCCACCACCGCCTCGCCCACGACCGAGGCCGCCGGCACGGCGCACACGTCGCTGCGCTCGTAGCGGGCCTGGGCCGGCTCGCGGGTGTCGATGTCCACGGTGCCGAGCGGCGTGGTCATCGTGGGGATGGGCTTCATGAAGGCCCGGACGCAGAGCGGCTCCCCGTTCGTCATCCCGCCCTCGATGCCGCCGGCGCGGTTGGTGGCCCGGTGAAAACCGCGGGAGGGGTCGTGCCGGATCTCGTCGTGGAAGCGGTCGCCGGGGAGGTCCACGCGGGTGCCCTCGCCGAGCTCCACCGCCCGGATGGCCGGGATGGAGCAGAGCGCCCCGGCGAGCCGCCCGTCGAGCCGCCGGTCGGGGTGGGCGTAGGTGCCGAGCCCGGGCGGCAGCCCCGTGGCCCAGACCTCGAAGGCACCGCCGATGGACCCGCCGCGCGCCTTCTCCCGGTCCACGATGGCGCGCCAGGCCGCGGCGAGCGCCGGGTC
>DAOMFN010000340.1:0-2964 GCA_035429785.1 Anaeromyxobacteraceae bacterium | reverse complement strand
TGGACCTCGTTCCGTTCGGGTAGGCGGTGAGGTCAGCGGCGGCGGGAGACCGGTGCGGTGGGGTCGAGCACCTCGACCCAGGGAAACCGGTGGAAGTCGGTGTCGAGGGTCTGGATGGCGCGGATCCCGTGCTCGCGCATGAGCGTGGCCGTGTGGACGTCGTGGATCACGTTGCCGCCGAGGTGCAGCAGCTCCTTCACCACCTGGGCCGCCACGGCCGCGTGCCGCGCCGTGGGCAGCAGGACGCCGAACCCGGGTGAGGCGAGCAGCGATTCGACGAAGGCCCAGGCCTGGCGCGTGGTCCATGGTGGCGAGAGCACCCGGGCGTGGGTGGTGACCCGCATGAACTCGTAGAGGATGGGCCAGGTCGCGTACCACGCCGCCTTGCCCTTCCGCCACGACTCGAGCGCCTCCCGGCACGGTGCGTGGCGAGGCGACGAGGCGTTCGCGGCGTAGACCAGGACGTTCGTGTCGACCACGAACACCTACCGTTCCTCCATGGCCCGGTAGAGCGCCTCGCGGTCCGAGAGGTCGACCAGCTCCCGCGCCCTCATGATCGGGAGCGGCGGGAGGTCCCGCTCCGCCGGCTGCTCGTCGAGCATGCGTCGAAGCGCGGTCTCCACGAGCTCCGACATCGTCCGCCCTTCCTGTGCGGCCCTGGCTTTCAGCTTCCGCATGACACCGTCCTCGATGACGAGCGTGGTCTTCATGTATGGATTTCCATACCACCGGGACGGGAATCCGTCCAGCGCCGGACGCCCCGGGCGCCTGCCTCGGGTGCGCTCACTGGTCATTCACGCATTGGAAACCCGGGTGGCGCGTGCAACAGTGGTCCATCCCTCCTGGAGGCCACGTGACCGCCATCCTCGTCCCGCTCCTCGCCGCGCTCGCCGCCGCGCCGCCGCCGGCCGAGGCCCCGCCCTCGCCCGAGGCCGTCGTCGTGGCGCGGGCTTCGCTCCCTCGCGCCGTCTGGGACGAGGTGCGAGGTCCGGCGCTGAAGCAGGGGCGCGCCGCGATCGCGGCGAAGCTGCTCGAGGGTCACATCGCGGCGCCGCAGCCCATGCTCGACGAGATCACGGCGCTCCCGGCGGACGCCCTCTCGTACGACGCCGTGATCGAGATCCTGGCGCGCTCGCTCGGCGGGATCTACACGCCTGCCGAGCTCGAGGGGCTGGCCGCGTTCTACCGCTCCGACCTGGGCCGGCGTCTCGTCGAGACGTCGCCGCTGCTCCAGCGCCGCATCGGCGAGGAGGTCGGAGCATTCATGCAGGCCCGCATGGTCGACGTCCAGCCGCAGCTGGCCCAGATCATCAAGCGTTACGTGTCCCCGAAGGACTAGCTCACCGGGAAGGCTTGCGCGTCGACCGCGCCGAGCCGGCTCGCGGTGCCTTCGCCTTCCTCGCCCGCTTCGCCGCCGCGGCCCGGCGGGCCGCCTCCAGCGCCAGCCGCCCCCAGGGCTCCATGTCCTCCTGCGACTCGTGGGCCTCGTCGGGCGGCCGGAAGTAGGAGGAGCGCATCTCCTTGCCGCCGCCGGTGAAGACCCACTGCCGGCAGCCCGCCTCCTCGAAGCGCGGGCGCGTGGCGGCGTCGGTCTTCAGGAAGATCTCGTCGTCGTCGACGAGGCCGATCATCACGGCGCCGCAGTAGAGCCCGTGCCCGCCGAACATGGCGCGGGCGCGCACCGGCCCCACCCGGGAGAGGAGGTCGACGGCGTGGGCGACGAAACCGGCGGACTCGGGCACGGGGCACCTCCCAGGCGGGCTCGACCGAGCTTATAACGGCGGGGTGACCGGCCCGGCGCCCCGCGACGTCGCGCTCCTCTTCGCCACGCGGAGCGTGCGCCTCTTCGCCTACGGATTCCTGGCGGTGGTGCTCGTCCTCTACCTCTCCGGGGCCGGGCTCTCCGAGGGGCGCATCGGGCTGCTCCTCACGCTCACGCTCCTCGGCGACACCGCGCTCTCCCTCTGGATCACCACCCACGCGGACCGCATCGGGCGCCGGCGCATGCTGCTCGCCGGGGCGGCGCTCATGGTGCTCGCCGGCGTCCTCTTCGCGGCCACGACCTCCTTCTGGCTCCTGCTCCTCGCCGCCACCATCGGGATCATCAGCCCGGCCGGCAACGAGGTGGGGCCGTTCCTGGCCATCGAGCAGGCGGCGCTGTCGCAGGCCGTCCCGTCGGGAAGCCGCACCACCGTCTTCGCCTGGTACACGCTGGCCGGGTCGTTCGCCACCGCCCTCGGCTCGCTCGCGGGCGGGCTCCTCTCGCAGTTCCTCCAGGGGCGCGGGGCCACCGCCCTCGAGGCGAACCGGGCGGTGGTGCTGGGCTACGCGGCGCTCGGCGCCGTCCTCGTCATCCTCTTCACCCGGCTCTCCCCCGCGGCCGAGGCGCCGCCGTCCGGGCGGCGGGCGCGGCGGCCCTCCTTCCTCGAGCCCGGCCTCGGCCTCCACGGCTCGCGGAAGGTGGTCTTCCGCCTCTCCTCGCTCTTCGCCCTCGACGCCTTCGCCGGCGGGTTCGTCGTCCAGAGCTTCGTGGCCTTCTGGTTCCACTCCCGGTTCGGGGCCGACGAGGCCATGCTGGGCGCCATCTTCTTCGGGGCGAACCTGCTCGCCGGGGTGTCGGCCCTCTCGGCGGGCTGGCTGGCGCGGCGCATCGGCCTCGTGAACACGATGGTGTTCACCCACCTGCCCTCGAACGTGCTCCTCCTCCTCGTGCCGCTCATGCCCACCCTGCCGCTCGCCATCGGCGTGCTCCTGCTCCGCTTCTCCATCTCGCAGATGGACGTGCCCACGCGGCAGTCCTACACGATGGCGGTGGTGGCCCCGGACGAGCGCTCGGCGGCGGCCGGCGTGACCGGCATCGCCCGCACGGTGGGGGCCTCGCTGGCGCCGCCCGCGGCGGGCGCGCTCTGTGCGGTGCCGGCGCGGGGGGGCGTGGGCTTGCTGGGCGCCGGGGGGGTCAGGGAC
>DAOMFN010000339.1:0-2971 GCA_035429785.1 Anaeromyxobacteraceae bacterium | reverse complement strand
ACCGGGACCTCGCCGGCGGCCGCGGCCTCGGCGGCGAGGCGGAGCGCCTCCTGCATCGCGGCGTCGAGGGGGTGCGCGACGGTCACGGGGCCGTGACCCCGGCGGCCCGCTCCGGCAGCCGGAGCTCGGGGTGGTCGGCGCAGTCGAGCCCGCAGGCCCGGCAGGTGGAGAGGGCGCACTTCGGGGTGATCTTGCCGCCCGTCCCGCGCCGCCACTCCCGGACCAGGAACGACTTCTCGAGGCCGTGGTCGATGAAGTCCCAGGGCAGCCGCTCGCCCGTGCCCACCTCGCGCGAGACGAAGAAGGCCGGGTCGTGGGACCAGCGGGAGAGCGCCTTCTGGACCGAGCCGCCGCACTCGAGGAGCGCCGTCTCGAGCAGGTCGGCGCAGCGCCGGTCGCCGCGCGAGAGCAGGGTCTGCACCGCCGCCTCGCGCGGGGAGAGGAACTCGACCTCCACGCCCTTCGGGCGGAGCTCCCGCTCGAGGAGCCTGCGCTTGGCGGCCAGGCAGGAGGGGTCGTCCATGGCCGCCCACTGGAAGGGGGTCCAGGGCTTCGGCACGAAGGGGTTCACGGAGAGCGTGATGCGCCCCATCCTCCCGGTCTCGCGGGCCCGCGGCCGCATGACCTCCTCGCGGATGCGGAGCGCGACGAGCGCCATGCCCCGCACGTCCTCCTCGGTCTCGGTGGGGAGCCCGCACAGGAAGTACATCTTCACGTGGCGCATCCCGGCGCGGAGCGCGTCGGCCGCGGCCTGGACGATGCGGTCGTCGGTGAAGTCCTTGTTCACCACCCGTCTCATGCGGTCGGTGCCGGCCTCGGGGGCGAGCGTGACCGAGCGCTCCCCGCCGGCGGCCATGCGCGCCGAGAGCTCCGGGGTGATGGCGTCCACCCGCAGGGACGACGGGCTGAAGGTGCCGCCCTCGGCGGCGATGGTGCAGGTGAGCGGGTCGAGCCCGGTGTGGTCGCTCGTGTCCGGCCCCACGAGCCCCACCCGGAGGCCCATCGCGATGCCCTTGCGGGCCTCGGCGCGCAGCACCTCGAGGTCCACCTCGCGGTAGGGGCGCTGCACGAACCCGGCGGCGCAGAAGCGGCAGCCCCAGAGGCAGCCGCGGGCGACCTCGGTGAGGAAGAGGTCGCCGAACTGGGCCCCGGGGGTCTCGACCACGCGGCTCGTGGGGACCTGGCGGAGGTCGGGCACGTAGAGCCGCTTCACGGTGGGCGAGGCGCCGTCGAGCGCCTCGAAGCGGGTGACCCACTCCCCGCCGCCGGTGCGCGTGTCGGCGTACCCGACGTCGTAGAGGGAGGGCACGTAGGCCCCGGGGAGCCGGCAGAGCTCCCGCAGCGCCGGCGCCCGCCCCTCCCGCACGGCCGGCCGGCGCAGCGCCTGGAAGAACGACGGGAGCAGCTCCTCCCCCTCCCCCACGAGGAAGAGGTCGAAGAAGGGGGCGAGCGGCTCCGGGTTGATCTGCACGGCGATGCCGCCGGCCACGACGAGCGGGAAGCGCTCGTCCCGGTCCGCGGCCCGCAGCGGGAACCCGGACCGCCGGAGCACGTCGAGGACGTTCACGTAGTCGTCCTCGAACGAGAGCGAGAAGGCGACCACGTCGAAGTCCCGGAGCGGGCGCCCCGACTCCACCGTCCGCGGCTCCTCCCCCGGCGTCTCCGGCAGGAAGGCCCGCTCGCAGAGGACGTCGGGCTCGGCGTTGGCGATGCGGTAGACGGCGTGCAGGCCGAGGTTGGCCATTCCCAGCCGCCAGGCGTTCGGGTACACGAGCGCCACGCCCAGGCGACCCCCGGGCTCCTTGCGGATGGCTCCGCGCTCGACGAACGGCCGCTCCATCGCGGCGCAACATAACCCCGGTGTTAGAATCCGGCATCCCATGACCCTCCCCCTCGCCCTCGCCCTGTCCCTCGCGCTGTCCGCCCCGGCCGCCCCGCCCCCGCCGGTCGACTGGAACCGCATCCCCGCCACCGTGGGCGCGAGCACCCTCACCCCGCCGCAGAAGGACGTGCTCGCCCGCGTGCTCGCCGACGAGTTCTGCTACTGCGGCTGCCCCCACACGCTCCTCGGCTGCCTCACCGAGCACACCCAGTGCAAGCACGCCCCGCGCATGGGGGCGCTCGCCGCCCGCCTCGCCGGCATGGGGCTCTCGGCGCCGGAGATCCTCAAGATCCTCACCGACTACTACGCCTCCTTCGACCTCTCGAAGCGCCACCGGGTCGACGCCACCACGCTCGGCGCCCCGCTCGGCAACCCGCGGGCGCCCATCACCATCGTGGAGTACGCCGACTACGAGTGCCCCTTCTGCCAGCAGCTCCGGCCGAGGCTGGAGGCCTTCGTGAAGAAGAACGCGTCGCGGGTGAAGCTGCAGTTCAAGGCCTTCCCCCTGCCGAACCACCCCCACGCCGAGAAGGCCGCCGAGGCCGGCGAGTGGGCCCGCGACCAGGGCGTGTTCTGGCAGTTCCACGACGCGATGTTCGAGAACCCCAGGGCGCTCGACGTGGACTCGCTGGTCTCCATCGCCGAGCGGCTGGGCAAGGACGGCGAGGACCTCCGCAAGGCGCTCGAGACCCGGAAGTACCGCGACCGGGTCCAGGGCACGCTCATCGAGGGGCGGCGCGCCGGCGTGATGGGAACGCCCACGCTCTTCATCAACGGGCGCAAGCACGTGATCCCCGACTACTCCGACACGGTGCTCGAGTTCGTGCTGGAGGACGAGGAGGACTGGTCGAGGACGGGCTGGAAGGACTAGGTGGGGCGCTTCCTCCAGATCGACCCGCACGGCCGCGTGGCCGCGCGCAGCGACGCGGTCCGGCGCGAGCTGGCCGACCGCGCGGGCACCTTCGAGCTCCTGCCCTCGGCGCCCGACCTGCTCCTCGCGGTCCGCACGCCCGCGGCGGGCGGGCCCACGCCGGGTCCCGGCGCCACGCTGGCGGGCGACCTCGCGGCCTTTCCCCTGGGGGACTTCCT
>DAOMFN010000338.1:0-2979 GCA_035429785.1 Anaeromyxobacteraceae bacterium | reverse complement strand
TTGCGCCGGGGCCTGCGCCCGGTAATGTCGAGCCCGGAGGAATCCCACGATGAACGACCCGCTGGGCGTGCTCACCCCCTTCGAGTACGGCGCCGACCGCACCGGCCGGCTCTACTCGCTCCCCGCGCTCGAGCGGAAGGGGCTCGGGCGGATCTCGCGGCTGCCGGTGTCCATCCGGATCGTGCTCGAGTCGCTCGTCCGGAACCTGGACGGCGTCCGCGTCCACGAGGCCGACGTCCGCGCGCTCGCCGCCTGGCAGCCGCGCGCCGAGCGGACCACCGAGATCCCCTTCGTGGTCTCCCGCGTGCTGGCGCAGGACTTCACCGGCGTGCCTCTCATCGTCGACCTCGCGGCGATGCGCTCGGCCATGGCCCGGGCCGGGAAGAAGGCCGACCGGGTCGAGCCGCTCGTGCCGGTGGACCTCGTCGTCGACCACTCGGTGCAGGTGGACGCCTGGGGCGCGCCGGACGCGCTCGCCCGCAACCTCGACCTCGAGTTCGCCCGCAACCGGGAGCGCTACGTCTTCCTGAAGTGGGGCACCCAGGCCTTCGAGAAGCTCCGCATCGTCCCGCCGGGCATCGGCATCTGCCACCAGGTGAACCTCGAGTTCCTGGCCACCGTGGCCACGGAGCGCGACGGGGTCTTCCTCTACGACACGGTGATCGGCACCGACTCCCACACCACGATGGTGAACGGCATCGGCGTGGTGGGCTGGGGCGTGGGGGGCATCGAGGCCGAGGCGGCCATGCTGGGGCAGCCCGCCACCTTCCTCACGCCCGACGTGGTGGGGGTGAACCTCCACGGCACGCTCCCCGAGGGCGCCACCGGCACCGACGTGGTGCTGGCGGTGACCGAGCTCCTCCGCAAGCGCAAGGTCGTGGGCAAGTTCGTCGAGTTCCACGGCGACGGCGCCGCGGCGCTCCCCGCCACCGAGCGGGCCACCATCGCGAACATGGCCCCCGAGTACGGGGCGACCATGGGCTTCTTCCCGCCCGACGCCCAGACGCTCCGCTACCTCATGGCCACCGGCCGCACCCAGTCCCACGTGGACGCGGTGCGCGCCTTCCTCGTGGCCCAGGGCACCTTCGGCATGCCGCGGCCGGGCGAGGTGGACTACAGCGAGGTCGTGGACCTCGACCTCCGTTCGGTGGTCCCGGCGGTGGCCGGTCCCAAGCGGCCGCAGGACCGCATCCCGCTCCCGGACGTGAAGGCCCGCTTCGACGAGCTGCTCGTCCGGAAGGACGCCAGCGGGTACGGCCGCCCCGCCGGCGAGCTCGGCGCGCGCGCCGCGGGGGACGGCCTCTCCCTCGGCCACGGCGACGTGGTCATCGCCGCCATCACCTCCTGCACGAACACCTCGAACCCCGCGGTGATGATCGCGGCGGGTCTCGTGGCGCGGCGCGCCCACGAGCGCGGCATGCGCCCGCCACCCACGGTGAAGACCTCGCTCGCACCGGGCAGCCGGGTGGTGACCCGTTACCTGGAGGCCACCGGGCTGCTGCCCCACCTGGAGGCGCTCGGGTTCCAGGTGGTGGGCTACGGCTGCACCACCTGCATCGGGAACTCGGGCCCCCTCGACGCGAAGCTGGAGGCGCTCGTGGCCGGGAAGGAGATCGTGGCCGCGAGCGTGCTCTCCGGGAACCGGAACTTCGAGGCGCGGGTGCACGTGGCCGTGAAGGCCAACTTCCTCATGAGCCCGCCCCTCGTGGTGGCCTACGCGCTCGCCGGCAGCGTGCGCAAGGACCTCACCCGGGAGCCGCTCGGCAAGGACCGGGACGGGAAGGACGTCTGGCTGCGCGAGCTCTGGCCGTCGCAGGCCGAGGTCGAGGCCCTCCTCGAGCAGGCCGGCGACCCGGAGGCCTACCGGTCGAACTACGCGCGCTTCGACCAGAACCCGGCCTGGAACGAGATGCAGGCGCCGTCGGGCGCGCTCTTCCGATGGGATCCCCGCTCCACCTACGTGCAGGAGCCGCCCTACTTCATGACCCCGGCGCGCCCCATCGGCGACGTGAAGGGGGCCCGGGCGCTCGCCATCTTCGGCGACTCCATCACCACCGACCACATCTCCCCGGCCGCCTCGATCAAGGCCGACTCGCCGGCGGGCCGGTACCTCGTCGCACAGGGGGTGAAGCCCACCGACTTCAACAGCTACGGCTCCCGGCGCGGCAACGACCGGGTGATGGTGCGCGGCACCTTCGCGAACGTGCGCATCAAGAACCTCATGGTGCCGGGCCGGGAAGGGGGCGTCACGGCGCTGCAGCCCTCGGGCGAGATCGTGTCGATCTACGACGCCGCCGTGGACTACGAGACCCGCGCCACCCCGCTCGTGGTCCTGGCCGGCCACGAGTACGGAACCGGGAGCTCGCGCGACTGGGCCGCCAAGGGCACCGCGCTCCTCGGCGTCCGGGCGGTGGTGGCCCGCTCCTTCGAGCGCATCCACCGCTCCAACCTGGTGGGCATGGGGGTGCTCCCCCTCCAGTTCCCGGAGGGCGCGTCCGCCGAGACCCTCGGCCTCGACGGCACCGAGACCTTCGACGTGGTGGGGCTCGCGAAGCTCGCTCCCCGCGGGACGGCGGAGCTCGTCGTCCACCGGAAGGACGGGCGGGTGGACCGGCAGCCGCTCCTCGTCCGGGTGGACACGCCGGTCGAGCTCGAGTACCTGCGGGCGGGCGGCATCCTCCCGTACGTGCTCCAGAAGCTGGGCGGGTAGCGGGCGTTTACTGGCGCGCCGGGCCGGGCCGGGCAAGATCCGCCCCATGAGCCTCTTCGACATGCTCTCGGTGGCGGCGCTGGTGGCGTCGGTGGTCATGCTCTTCGACGCGGGCGCGCGCCTGCCCGCGGCGCTGGCGGCGCTGGCCGCTGCGCTCCAGGCCGGCATCCTCTTCCACCTCCTCCAGGTCAGGACCGGGGGGCTCCCGCTGCCGCTCATCCTGGCCTTCGCCGTCCTGGGGGCGGCCGGGTTCGCGTGGACGCGGGCCC
>DAOMFN010000337.1:0-2990 GCA_035429785.1 Anaeromyxobacteraceae bacterium | reverse complement strand
CTCCCTGGAGCGCTTGCGCCCCTGAGGTGGGCCGGTAGATAAGGTGGCCCCGGCGCATCGGGCGCCGGACCCTCCCCCGTGAACGTCCTGGGAATCGAGACGAGCTGCGACGAGACCGCGGCCGCCGTGGTGGCCGACGGCCGGCGCGCGCTCTCCGACGTGGTCTCGACCCAGATCGAGATCCACCGGCGCTGGGGCGGCGTGGTGCCCGAGCTCGCCAGCCGGAACCACGTGGTCCAGGTCATGCCGGTGGTGGACGAGGCGCTCCGGCGGGCCGGCGTGGATCCGCGCGCGCTCGACGGCATCGCCGTCACGTCCGGGCCGGGGCTGGTGGGCGCGCTGCTCGTCGGCGTCCAGGTGGCGAAGGCCCTCTCGCTCGCCTGGGGCGTCCCGCTCGCGCGGGTGAACCACCTCGAGGGGCACCTCCTCGCCATCTTCCTCTCCGAGGACGCGCCCGCCTTCCCGTTCCTGGGGCTCGTCGTCTCGGGCGGCCACACCTCCCTCTACGTGGCCGAGGGCTTCGGCCGCTACCGGCTGCTCGGACAGACCCGCGACGACGCGGCCGGGGAGGCCTTCGACAAGGGGGCCAAGCTCCTCGGGCTGCCGTACCCCGGCGGCGTGGCCATCGACCGGCTGGCCCGCGAGGGCGATCCACGCGCAGTGAAGTTCCCGCGCGCGGTGGTGAAGGGCGGCCCGCTCGAGTTCAGCTTCTCCGGCCTGAAGACGGCGCTCCTCCACAGGGTCCGCGCCGGCGGCGTCCCCGAGGGGCGGGCGCTCGCCGACCTGTGCGCGAGCTACCAGGAGGCCATCGTCGGCGCGCTCGTGGCCAAGCTCTTCCGGGCGGCGCGCGAGCTGCAGCTCGAGCGGGTGGTGATCTCCGGCGGGGTGGCCGCGAACGGGCGGCTGCGGGCGCTCGTGGCCGAGCGGGCCGCGGAGTACGAGGGCATGCGGGTCTTCCTGCCGCCGCCGCGCCACTGCACCGACAACGCCGCGATGATCGCGGTGGCGGGCACCCAGGCGCTCCTGCGCGGGGAGCGGGCGGGCGCGGGCCTGGAGGCCGACGCCTCCTGGCGCCTCGGGCAGGAGCCCGCCCGGTGAGCCACCCCTCGCCGCGGGAGCTCCTCCTCCGCCACGGCCTGCGGGCGAAGAAGAGCTGGGGGCAGAACTTCCTCTCCGATCCGGCCGTCCTCGACGCCATCGCGCGGGTGGCGGTGGAGCGGCCCGGGGAGGTGGTGGTGGAGCTCGGGCCCGGCCTCGGCCACCTCACCGAGCGGCTGCTCGCCCACGGCGCGCGGGTGGTGGCGGTGGAGCGCGACCGCGACATGGCCCGGGTGCTCCGCGCCGAGTTCGGCGACGCGATCCACCTGGCCGAGGCGGACGCGGCCCGGGCCGACCTCGCCGCGCTCGGGCGCCTGGCCCCCGGGGGGCCCGCCGGCGGGCGGGTGGCCGTGGCCGGCAACATCCCCTACCACCTCACGAGCCCCATCCTCTTCTCGCTCCTCGACCAGGCCGCCGGCATTTCACGCGCGGTGTTGCTCGTCCAGGAGGAGGTGGCCGACCGGCTCGCCGCGTCGCCCGGCTCGAAGGACTGGGGCGTGCCGTCGGTCCTCCTGCAGCAGCGCGGCCCGGTGGAGATCGAGCGACGCGTGCCGCGCGGCGCCTTCCACCCGCCGCCGCGCGTGGACAGCGCGGTGGTGCGCCTCGACCTCCACGGCCGCGAGCCGGCCTGCGTCGACCCGGAGCGCTTTCGACTCCTGGTGAAGGCCGGCTTCGGGCAGCGGCGCAAGACGCTGCGGAATGCGCTCGAGGCGGGGCGCGTGGCGCCGCCGGAGGCGCTCCGACGGGCCCTCGAGGGCGCCGGGATCGACCCGTCCCGCCGCGGCGAGACCCTCTCCGTGGAGGAGTGGGAGGCGCTCGACCGGGCGCTCGGCCCGCCCCCGCCGCGGCCGTGAACCGAGGAAATCCGGGCAGTTGAGCCGCTGCAGCCCACGCCCCATCCGGGTTCGGGCGTTTTCCGCCGCGGGAACCGGTCGATTCGCGGCCGGCGTCCCCGGGGTCTCCCCCGGCCCGTGCCCGGCACCCGCGCCGCCGGGGACCGGACTCGTTCCGCGCGTTCACCGGACTCGCCCCAATATCGACGGAAGGCCGGATCGACGACACTCCTCGGTGAAGAGAGCTTCTCAACCCGGAGTGAAGGAGATACCGACATGACGACGATCCACGGCGGCAGCGCGGTGCAGGGCGGCTACTACCTCTCGAAGTCCAACTGGGAGATCTTCCCGATCGAGAAGGACGGGCAGCGCCTCCCCGGCCCGGCCAGCGAGCACTACGTGAAGCTGAACACGGCGGCGGCCTTCATGCTCATGCCGGTCCTCGGCGGCCTCATGGTGGTCTTCCTCCCCTTCATCGGCCTCTACCTGTCGGCCCAGGCCGCGGTCCGCCCGATCGTCGGGATGTTCAGCCGCTCGGCCCAGGACCTCGCCGCGACGGTCACCCCCGGATGGCAGCCCGGCGCCGCCCACTTCACCGGCAAGCGGTCGGAGGAGAAGGCCGCCGAGGAGGCCCCGTCGAAGGAGGCGAAGCTGGAGGAGCTGGCCAAGGAGATCGACGCGAAGCGCCGGTCGTAGTCGGCACGAACGCAGGAAAGGAGAGAGGCCATGGCACGGTTCATCGGCGGAAGCGCGGTTCCCGGCGGCTACTACCTGAACGCACGGCGCTGGACGATCACCCCGGTGGCGAAGGACGGGGACCGGCTCCCCGGCTCGCCCGCGGAGACCTTCGTCCGCATCCACTGGCTCGCGGCGCTGCTCCTCGCGCCGGTGCTCGGCGGCCTCTTCGTGGTCTTCCTCCCCTTCATCGGCTTCGCGATGTTCTTCGAGTGGGCCTTCCTGAAGGTCACCGGCAAGGCCGCCGCCGGGGCCCGCGACCTCGCGGCCACCGTGACCCCGGGCTGGGCGCCGGGAGAGGCGCACCTCACCGGCCGCGGGCTC
>DAOMFN010000336.1:0-3006 GCA_035429785.1 Anaeromyxobacteraceae bacterium | reverse complement strand
GGCCCTGGCCATCGTCCTCGGCGCCTTCGTGGCCCAGATCTCCTCGACCCCGAAGCACTCCGCCACCCGGATGCCGGTCGCTGCGGCCACCCTGAACGCCGCGTCGAACGGCTAGGGACCGGAGGGTCACCCCCACGGGGGTGAGAGGCCACCCCGGCACGGCGTCGGGGTGGCCGTCTTGCATCCTGGCGCGACGCGTCAGGCGAGCCGGTTGAGGGCGATTCCACCGGGAGCGTAGGATCGGCCCATCACGGGGGTGGTGCCGTGGCCGAGGAGCGGGGTCCCAGGCCAGGCGAGACCAGCGACGCGGCGGGAGCCGTGGAGCCCGGTACGGTCTCGCGCCTGCTCCGGGAGATCGCCCTCCTGCCAGCGGACGTCGCGGAGGCGGCCTGGCGCGAGGCGCTCCAGCCCGGGGCCGAGGTCGGCCGCTACCGGATCCTGCGGGAGATCGGGCGGGGAGGATTCGGGGCCGTCTACGAGGCCTTCGACCCGGAGTTGGGTCGCGTCGTCGCGCTGAAGGCCCTCAGGCCGGGACGGACGCGAAGGACCTTCTCCGAGGAGTGGATCAGGAAGGAGGCCGAGGCGGTCGCGAAGCTCGACCACCCGGCCATCGTCACCATCCACGACGTGGGGACCTGCCCGGCGGGCGCCTACCTCGTGATGGAGCTCTTGCGCGGCGAGACGCTCGCCCGGCGGATCGAGAAGGGTCCCCTCCCCGTGGACGAGGCGCTCCGGGTGGCCGAGCAGATGGCGGAGGGGCTGGCCCACGCCCATTCACGAGGCGTGCTGCACCGGGATCTCAAGCCGGCGAACGTCTTCGTCTGCGAGGACGGGCGGGTGAAGCTGCTCGACTTCGGCCTGGCGCACCTGCTGGGGACGGAGGGGTCGAGTGGCGCCGGGACGCCGGCGTACATGGCGCCGGAGCAGGCAACCGGCACCCAGGTGGACGAGCGGGCCGACGTCTGGGCGGCGGGCATGGTGCTCGGGGAGACCCTCACCGGGAAGAGGCCGGTGGAGCGGACGCCGACGCCCCAGTCCAGCGGGCCGGTGGAAGTGGACCGCACCGCGCTGATGTGGCAGCCGGAGTCGTCGGCCAAGACCCCGGTGGAGCGGCACAGGCTCGGTGGCGTTCCCCGGCCGGTCGCGAAGCTGGTCGAGTCCGCGGTTGCCGAGGACGTGGCGGTCCGTCCGAAGGACGGTGCTGCCTGGCTCACCGGGCTGCGGTCGGCGCGTGCAGCGGTGGAGAGACCCCGACGCGTTCGCCGCATCGCGATCCTGGGCGGCGTCGGAGTCGTCCTCGGTCTCGCCGTCGCCGGCGTCGCCACCTGGCGCGTCTGGGAGCGCCAGATCCCCGGCGGCCGGCCCACCGTTGCCGTCGCCGACTTCGTGAACGAGACCGGTGACGCCGAGCTCGACTCCGTCGGCGGCCTCCTCACCACCTCGCTCGAGCAGGGCACCCAGCTCCGGGTGCTCACGCGCGGCCGCATGCTCGACGTGCTGAAGCAGCTGGGCAAGCAGGACGTCCAGCGCATCGACGAGCCGCTCGCCCGCGAGGTGGGTCGAGAGGCGCGAGCTGACGCCCTCCTCTTGGCCTCCATCCGCCGTCTCGGGAACGGGCTCGTCGTGGGGATGCGCGCCCTGGATCCGCTGCACGACGAGTACGTCTTCACGGTGAGCGAGCGGGCCTCGGGCAAGGAGGCGGTGTTCGACATCGTGGACCGGCTGGGCTCGGCGACCCGGGCGAAGCTGGGGCGCCCATCGGCGACCGAGGCCGCTCCCCGCATCGCCACCATCACGACCACAGACCCACAGGCCTGGGCCCTTTTCGTGAAATCGAGGGAGGCGAGCGCCGCCGCCGACTGGGGCCCGGCGCGCAAGCACGCCGAGGCCGCACTGGCGATCGACCCGGAATTCGCGCTGGCCCACTACCAGCTGGCCTTCATCGAGGTCTGGACGGGCACCGATCCTTCGCGACCTCCGTCGGAAGTGGCGCGCGCTCGCCTGGAGGCCGCGGAGGGGCGCGCCGACCGCCTCCCGGAGCGGGAACGGCTCTTCCTGAGGCACTGGCGCGCGACCCTCGAGAGGAAGCTCGCCGACGCCCGTGACACCGCCGACATGGCGGCGGCACGGTACCCGCTCGACAAGGAGGCGGTGTACCTGGCCGGAAACACACGGGCGTTTGGGTTCGGAGACCCGGAGGGACTCCTGCTCGTCGAGCGAGCGCTCCAGCTCGATCCCGGGTACGAGATCGCACGAATGGACCTCCTCGGCGGGGTCGCTGCCTTCGGGGTCGCGGACCGTCACCTCGATCGGATCCGGCCCAGCGTCGCCAGCCCGATCCGTCCCCAGGAGCTTGCACTGGCCGCGCAGGCGCTCCTCGTCGTCGGCCAGGAGGCGGAGGGGCTTGCCGCCCTCGAACGGTCCCTCGCTTCCCGCGAGGCGGCATCCCCGGGGGCGCTGCACGTTCGCCATCTCCTCTCGCACGGGCGGGCTCCCGAGGCGGAAGGCCTCCTGCGCGGCGCCATCGCCCTCCACGCCGGGGAGGGGGTGCAGCCGAGGAACTGGGAGCACCATTACTCGGGCCTCGCCGATGCCCTGGCCGCGCAGGGGCGGCTCGCCGAGGCGCGAGGCGTCAACGACGAGCACGCCCGCCTCGTCCTCGCCCGGACGAAGAAGCCCGTGCCGGCCAGCTCGCGGATCCGGCGCAGCCAGCTCCTCGCGGTCGCTGCCCGCTCACCCGAGAGAGTCCGGGCACTGGCCGAGGAACATGCGTCCGGGGAGGGAGGCGACTCGGCGCCCGTCCAGGCCGGCGGCGTTCACCTGCTCGCCTACGCCGGGGATGTCGCCGCCGCCGGGTCCCTTGCCGCGGCGCTCCGCCGGGACCTCGGGCCCACCTGGAGCATGAAGTGCACGCCGATGTACGCGTGGGACGCGGCGCCCCGGCGGTGCGGCGCCCTGGCCGCCTTCCGCGCCGCCCGTACCGCGGGCGCCCAACGGGAGCTTCTC
>DAOMFN010000335.1:0-3018 GCA_035429785.1 Anaeromyxobacteraceae bacterium | reverse complement strand
CCCCGGTCGAGCAGCTGCCGCTCGGCTCCCGCGCGCTCCGCGCCGGGGGCAGCCCCGGGAGCGGCTCCTTCGTGCCGCTGGGGCAGGTGGCCGACATCCGCATCGTCGGCGGCCCCCCCATGCTCCGGGACGAGGGCGGCCTCCTCGTCGGCTACGTCTACGTGGACGTCGACCCGTCGGTGGACATCGGCGGGTACGTGGCCCACGCCAAGGAGGAGGTGGCCGAGGCGGTGCGGGACGGGGAGTTCGCCGTGCCCCCCGGCTACTTCCTCAAGTGGACGGGCCAGTACGAGCTGCTCGAGAAGATGAACGAGCGGCTGCGGGTGGTCATCCCGCTCACGCTCATCATCATCGTGGTGCTCCTCCTCTGGCACTTCCGGAACGTGACCGAGGTGCTCATCGTGCTCCTCTCCATCCCGTTCGCGCTGGTGGGGAGCGTGTGGCTGCTGTGGCTCCTCGACTACCGCCTCTCCACGGCGGTCTGGGTCGGGATCATCGCGCTCGTCGGGCTCGCCGCGCAGACCGGCATCGTCATGATCGTCTACATCGACACCGCCTACGAGCGGCGCCGCGCCGCCGGCAAGATCCGCGACCTCGACGACATCATCTGGGCCCACATGGAGGGCACGGTGATGCGGGTGCGCCCGAAGCTCATGACCGTGGGCACGATGCTCGTCGGCCTCCTGCCGCTCCTGTGGGCCACCGGCTCCGGCGCCGACGTGATGAAGCGCATCGCCGCGCCGATGGTCGGCGGGCTCGTCACCTCCGCCTTCCTCACGCTCGAGATCATCCCGGTGGTCTACACCTACTGGCGGCAGGAGCAGCTGCTCTGGGAGCGGCTCGCCCCCCTCGACGCCCCGCGGCTCGCCCGGCTCCAGCGGCTCACCACGCTGCAGCAGGTGGGCTGGGGGCTGCTCGTCGCCGTGGGAACGGCCGCGGTCTACACCGACTGGTCCCGGTCGCTCCTCACCGGCCTGCTCGTCGCCCCGGCGGTGGCCATCCTCGGCGGTCTCGCCCTCTACGTCCGGGAGCGCCCGGCCGCCCGCCGGCTGGTCTGGCCGGAGGGGGCCCGGAAGGCAGCAGCCTGAACGCCGTCCACCTTGCCCCGGGGACTCTCTTCGGCTAGTTTTCGCGCCCCGACCCCATCGTCTAGAGGCCCAGGACTCGGCCCTTTCAAGGCCGTAACCGCGGTTCGAATCCGCGTGGGGTCACTTCACAGCCCGTTCCTGCCCCGCAGGAACGGGCATTCTTCTTTCCAGGAGTGTAAGCACGGAGGCGATGGCGACCTCCTCCCTCCTCCCCTTCCTGCTCGCCGCCGCGGGGGCGGCAGCCCCGGGGCCCGACCCGGCGCCCCCCGCCCTCCGCCTCCCGGCCACCGTCCGTCCCCTCGAAGGCGCGCTGGAGCTCCGGGTCGATCCGGCGGCTCCCCGGTTCTCCGGCACCGCCCGGTATCGCGTCTCCCTGCAGGAACCCAGCTCGGTGGTCTGGATGCACGGGGAGGGGCTCCAGGTCGAGTCGGCGTCGGTGGCGCGCCGCCCGGCCCGCCCGGTGGCGGCCCCCGGTGGCTTCCTGGGCCTCGTCCTCGACGGGCCGGTCCCTGCGGGCGACGCGGAGGTCGAGGTGGCGTTCTCCGGTGAGGTGGACCGGGTGCGGAGTCGCGGCCTCTACGCCGTGGAGGAGGGGGGTGCCTGGTACGCCTACACCTTCTTCGAGCCGGTGGACGCCCGGCGCGCCTTCCCCTGCTTCGACGAGCCGTGGGCGAAGATCCCCTGGACGATCACGCTCGTGGTGCCCGCGGCCGACGTGGCGCTCGCCAACGCGCCTTTGGCCCGGGAGTCGGCAGAGGGGGACTGGAGGCGGGTGGACTTCGCGGAGAGCCGGCCGCTCCCGAGCTACCTCGTGGCCTTCGTGGTGGGCCCGTTCGAGATCGTGCCCGGCGGGACGGGCGGGGCCGCGAAGGTGCCCATCCGCTTCGTGGTGCCGCGCGGTCGGTCCGGCGACCTCCGCTACGCCCGCGCGGTGACGCCCCGCATCCTCGACGCGCTCGAGTCCACGGTCGGGCTCCCGTACCCGTACGAGAAGTGCGACGTGGCGGTCGTGCCGCGCTACTGGGGCACGATGGAGCACCCGGGGCTGGTCGCGCTCGGCCAGCCCCTCGCCCTCATCCCGCCGCGGGAGGAGACCCGGGCGCGCAGGGAGGCCTACGCGACCATCGCCATCCACGAGATCGCCCATCACTGGTACGGGGACCTCGTGACCCTGGCCTGGTGGGACGACGTCTGGCTGAACGAGTCCTTCGGGACCTGGGAGGACGCCCACGCCACCGAGGCGCTCGAGCCGGCCTGGAAGGCGCTCGCCGAGCGGCGCGCGCGGCGGCGCGACGCAGCGCTCTCGGCCGATGCGCGCCCCTCCGCCCGGCGCCTGCGGGAGCCGGTGCGCTCGTCCCACGAGGTGGAAGGCGCCTTCGACGCCGACATCTCCTACTACAAGGGCGCGACGGTCATCGGGTCGTTCGAGCGCTTCCTGGGCGACGACGCCTGGCGCGCGACCGTCCGGGAGTACCTCGCCTCCCGCGCCCACGGGAGCGCCACGACCGAGGACTTCCTGGCGGTGCTCTCCAGGCGGGCCGGGCCGGAGGTGGCGGCGTCGTTCCGCGGATTCCTCGACCAGGCCGGCGTCCCGCTCGTACGGGCCGAGGTGCGCTGCGGCGGGGACGCGGCGACGGTGCGCCTCCGACAGGAGCGCTTCCTCGCCGACGGGTCGCGTGACCCGTCCGCGCGATGGACGCTCCCGCTCTGCCTGCGGTGGGGGGCGGCCGGAACCGCGACGACCACTTGCACCCTCGTCGCCGGGCCGGACGCCAGCCTGGGGCTGCCCACCTGTCCCGACTGGATCTGGCCCAACGCCTCGGGCGCCGGGCACTGGATCTCGGTCGTCCCGGGGAAGCGGCCGGTCGCGCTCCTGCCCCGTCTCACCTCTCCGGAGGCGCTCGCGCTCGCGACCGACGCGGCGCTCCTC
>DAOMFN010000334.1:0-3025 GCA_035429785.1 Anaeromyxobacteraceae bacterium | reverse complement strand
GTCCGTGCACCACCCGTTCTCGCCACAGGCCACGAACCCCCACGAGCAGGTGCACTCCGCGTCGATGCAGACCCCGTTGCGCGCGCCGCAGTCCTCGTCGGTGTACCAGACCATGCAGCCGAAGAAGGGCTCGAACATGCAGAACCGGGTCGTGACCTCGTCGGCGCACCCGGTCTCGCCGACGAAGCACTCGTTCACGCACTCGTAGTCGGGATCCAGGAGCCGGAGGCAACCGGCCGACCCGCCGAGGAGCGGGAGGACGACCAGCAGGAGGCGGGCGAGCCTCATGGACCCTCCACACCCAGCGTGCGCCCGCTGGCGCCCCCGTCAAGGGGCCGGGCCTTGCAGGTGTCACTCGCCCGAGGGGCAGGCCGCCGGCACCGCCCGCTGGACGAGCCGGATGCGGGCCACGGGACGCGCCGGCCTCGGCAGCGAAGGCGCCGGCTTCGCTCCACCTTCCCCCGTCACCGACCGGGGAATCGAACCTGCCAGGTAGCCCAGGATCCAGGCATCCAGCTGCTCCGCCGTCGCCGCCATCCGCCACCTCCCGCTCGACGGTACGGCGGCTGGCGGCGGCCACAAGAATTCTGCCGGACCCGCCCGTCCCCCGTTCCACCGACGGTCGCACGCTGGCCTTCCGGGGTCCCTCTTTGCTACCGTTCCCATCCGGGGGTCCCGCCATGCCTCGAACCACGACCCGATCGCCGTCCGCCGTTCCCGCCCTGCTGCTCGCTGCCGGGGGCATCCTCGTGGGCTCCCAGCTCGTGCACGACCTCCTCGACCGGCGCCTGCTCACGGCCGAGAGCATCTTCCACTCGCCGCTCACCGCGATCGGCGCGGTCCTGGGGACGGTGATGGCCGGCGTCCTCCTCTGGGATCTCGTCGGCTCCCGTCGTTCCCGTTGAGACGATCCCCTCCGCCGCTGGCCGCAACGCCGCTCGCGCTCGGGCTCCTCCTGCTCCTCGCCGCGGGCTGCAAGTCGTCGGCGCCCTACACGATCCCCGCCGCGGCCATCAACAGCGCCATCGCCGTCGGCGCGTCCGCGGCCCAGCGCTCCGCGGGGGGCTGTTACGCACAGTGCGTGGCAGGGACCGTCTGCAACCCGCGGACGGGCTTCTGCGAGCAGCCCACCGCGGTGTGCCTGGGGCAGCCGTCCGACCCGCCGTCCTGCCTGACGCGCCCCGGCGCCTCGATGGGGGCCGCGGCGGAGCTTCCCGGATCGTCCGGCCAGCCCGGGTCTCCCATCGGCGTCTCCCCGGCCACGGGGAGCGTGCCACCGCCGCCGTCGAGCGCGTCCCCCACGCCGTCCATCACCCGTCCCTGAGCACCGCGCGGCGCCCCCGGCTAGGATGCAGGCCGGAGGTGCACCCGTGTCCCGTCCGCCGAACCGCCAGTGGCTCCTCGCCCGCCGTCCCGAGGGCATGGTCTCCGCCGAGGATTTCCGGCTGGTGGAGACCCCGCTCCGCGACCTCGCCGAGGGGGAGGTGCTGGTGAAGAACCTCTACCTCTCGGTGGACCCCACCCAGCGCGGCTGGATGGCCGTCGACACCTACCTGCCCAAGGTGAAGCTCGACGAGGTGATGCGCTCCTTCGCGACCGGCCAGGTGCTGGAGTCCCGCCACCCGTCCCTGAAGCCGGGCGACGTCGTGCAGGGGCTGTTCGGGTGGCAGGAGTACGCCGTCATCCGGCCCGGCACCCGCTCCGCCCCGACGGTGGTTCCTCCCGGCGTGCCCATCGAGACCTCGATGAGCGCCCTCGGCCTCACCGGCATCACCGCCTACTTCGGCCTGCTCGACGTCGGCCGTCCGAAGGCCGGCGAGACCGTGCTGGTCTCCGGCGCGGCCGGCGCAACGGGCGCCGTGGCGGCGCAGATCGCGAAGATCCTCGGCTGCCGGACCATCGGCATCGCCGGCGGACCGGAGAAGTGCCGCTACCTCACCGAGGAGCTCGGCCTCGACGGCGCCATCGACCACCGGAACGACAACGTGGCCCGCAAGCTCCGCACCCTCTGCCCCGACGGCGTCGACGTCTACTTCGACAACGTGGGCGGCCCCATCCTCGACCTCGTCCTCCTGTCCCTCGCGTTGCGGGGCCGGATCGTCCTCTGCGGCGGGATCTCCGCCTACAACGACTCCCGCCCGAAGGACGGCCCGGCCAACTACCTGGCGCTCGTCTCGAAACGGGGGCGCATGGAGGGGTTCATCGTCCTCGACTACTTCCCGCGCGCCGCCGAGGCCGTCACCGCTCTCTCCGGCTGGATGAAGGAAGGGAAGCTCAAGGACCGCGTGGACGTCATGCACGGGCTCGAGGCCGCCCCCGAGGCGCTCCGCCGGGTCTTCGAGGGCAGGAACCAGGGGAAGCAGCTCGTGAAGCTCGCCGACCCCGCTCCGGCGCCGTGACCCCGCCGCGCCCCCGGGTCCTCGTCGCACCCGACTCCTTCAAGGGGAGCCTCTCCGCCGTGCAGGCCGCCGACGCCATGGAGCGGGGCGTGCTCGCCGCATGGCCGGACGCCGTGGTGGAGAAGGTGCCCATCGCCGACGGGGGCGAGGGCACGGTGGAGGCCATGGTCGTCGCCACCGGAGGCGCCTACGAGAGCCGGACGGTTCGCGGCCCGCGCGGGGAGCCGGTGGAGGCCCGCTGGGGCGTGCTCGGCGACGGGGCGACGGCGGTGCTGGAGATGGCGGCGGCTTCCGGGCTCACCCTCGTCCCGGAGGGCGCGCGAGACCCCCGGGTCACCTCCACGTTCGGGACGGGGGAGTTGCTGCTCGCCGCCATGGACGCGGGCCACCGCCTCATCGTCCTCGGCATCGGCGGCAGCGCCACGAACGACGGCGGGGCCGGCATGGCCCGCGCGCTCGGCGTCCGGTTCCTCGACGTGCGGGGCGAGCCCCTTCCCGACGGCGGGGCGGCGCTCTCCCGCCTGGCCACCGTCGACCTCTCCGGGCTCGACGCCCGAATCACCTCGGTCGAGCTGCTCGTGGCCTGCGACGTGGACAACCCCCTCACCGGGCCGCGGGGCGCGTCC
>DAOMFN010000333.1:0-3048 GCA_035429785.1 Anaeromyxobacteraceae bacterium | reverse complement strand
CGTTGAACCGGAAGTGCATCACGTCGCCGTCCTTCACGACGTACTCCTTGCCCTCGATGCGGAGCAGGCCCTTCTCCTTCACCGCCGCCTCGGTCCGGAGCCGGACGAGGTCCTCCCACCACTGGACGTCGGCCTTGATGAAGCCGCGCTCGAAGTCGGTGTGGATGGTCCCCGCCGCCTGCGGGGCGGTCATCCCGGCGTGGATGGTCCAGGCCCGGCACTCGTCCACCCCGACGGTGAAGAAGGTCCGGAGGTCGAGCAGCTCGTAGCCGGCGCGGACGAGCCGGTTCAGCCCCGGCTCCTCGAGCCCCAGGCTGCGGAGGAAGTCGAGCCGCTCGGCCTCGGGCAGCTCGGAGAGCTCCGCCTCGACCTTGCCGCTGATGACGACGCAGCGCGCGCCCTCCTCGGCGGCGAGCGCCCGCACCGCGGCCACGGTCGGGTCGTCGGCGCGGCCGAGCTGCTCCTCGTCGACGTTGGCGATGTAGAGCACCGGCTTCCCGGTGAGGAGGAAGAGGTCGGCGAGGAGCGCCGGCGCCTCGGGCGCGAGCTTCTGCATCCGCACCGGCACGCCCTTCTCGAGCCCCTCCTTCACCTGGTCGAGCACGGCGAGCTCGGCCCGGGCGAGCTCCCCCGGCTTGCCCGGCGCCTTGGCGTCCTTCAGCTTCCGCTCGCGCCGGCGCTCGATCTGCTCCAGGTCCTTCAGCATGAGCTCGGTCTCGACCACGTCGCGGTCCCCGCGCGGGTCGACCTTCCCGCCCACGTGGACCACGTCCGGGTCGGCGAAGCAGCGCAGGACGTGGGCGATGGCGTCGACCTGCCGGATGTGGGAGAGGAACTGGTTCCCGAGCCCCTCCCCCTTCGAGGCCCCGGCCACGAGGCCGGCGATGTCCACGAACTCGAGCGTGGTGGGGACGGTCTTCATCGGGTGGAAGAGGGCGGCGAGCTGGACGAGCCGCTCGTCGGGGACCGGGACCACCCCCACGTTGGGGTCGATGGTGCAGAACGGGTAGTTCGCCGCCTGGGCCTGCGCCTGGCCGAGGAGCGCGTTGAAGAGGGTGGACTTGCCCACGTTGGGCAGCCCGACGATTCCGATGGCGAGACCCATGGTGCGTTCTTCGCTCCGTGAAAATGCGAAGCTCCGGCGGACGGGCGTCCGCCGGAGCCGCGCTGGGACTTCCGGACCGGGCTAGGCCCGGCCCGAGGGGAGGCCCTGGACGTACTCGTCGACGAGCTGGCGCTGGGCCTTCTCGTCCAGGCTCGACTTCACGATCCGGCCCGCCGCCGCGACGGCCAGGTCGGCCACCTCGGCGCGGAGCTGGGCCACCGCGAGCTTCCGCTCCTCCTCGATGCTCTTGCGCGCCTGGGAGACCATGTCGTCGGCCTCCTTGCGGGCCTGGGCGGTGAGCTGGGACCGGAAGGCCTCCATCTCCTGCTGGTTCCGCTTGGCGAGCTCGGCGGCGTCGCGCTGGGCCTTCACGAGCGCATCCTTCTGCTGCGCGAGCAGCTTCTCGGCCTCCTCCCGCTCCTTGCGGGCGGAGTCGATGGCGTCGCGGATGGTGCCCTCCCGCTCCGCCAGCATCTTGGCGATGGGCCCGAAGGCGAACTTCCAGAGCACCAGGATGAGCGCGAGGAAGGTGATCGCCGTCCACAGCGTGAGGCCGGGGTTCAGGTCCATGATCCCGGCGGCGAGCACGGGGGTTGCGAGGGCGTTCATCGAACGTCTCCCGGGGCGTCTTGCCCCGCAGGCTACTTGATGGCGAGGAGGAGGCAGACCACGACGGCGAACAGCGTGGCGCCTTCGATGAGGGCGGCGGCGATGATCATCGAGGTGCGGATGTCGCCGGCGGCGGTGGGCTGGCGGGCCGAGCCGTCCATGGCGGCGGCGGCGAGCTTCCCGATGCCGAGGCCGGCGCCGATGATGGCCATGCCGGCGCCGATGCCGGCGGCGAGGTACCCGAGGGAGAACTGGTTCATGGTCGCGTTTCCGTTTCGTTCGTCGTGGGGCGGGTTCTTGGACGGGCCGCCCGTTTCACCCGTGGCGCGTGCTGCGCTCGACTACCCGTGGCCGGGAGCGTTCCCGGCCGCGTGAGAACCGTGGGCGGCCTCGCCGTGGGCGTGGCCGTGATCGTCGTCGTGGTGCTCGTCGTGGCCGTGGTGCGCGAGGCCGGCCCCGATGAAGAGCGCCGAGAGCATGGTGAAGATGTAGGCCTGCACGAAGGCCACGAAGAGCTCGAGCATGAAGATGCCGAGCGCGAGGCCCACCGAGACCGGGAACACCCAGAAGGACACCGCGAAGATGAGGCCGAGGAGCGCCAGGATGACGAAGTGGCCGGCCACCATGTTCGCGAAGAGACGGACGGTGAGGGCGAAGGGCTTGGTGAAGAGCCCCAGGAACTCGACCGGGATCATGATGGGCCACAGCCACGCCAGCGACGGCGGCACCCCGCCGGTGA
This sequence comes from Anaeromyxobacteraceae bacterium, assembly GCA_035429785.1. Classification (GTDB taxonomy): domain Bacteria; phylum Myxococcota; class Myxococcia; order Myxococcales; family Anaeromyxobacteraceae; genus CAIOAK01. The sequence goes on along the minus strand of DAOMFN010000333.1, from coordinate 595 downwards.
GGTGGGCGAGGTAGCCCTTCACGCCCTGGGCCTTCACGGCGGCGTACTGGGTGATGAAGAAGGTGAAGAGCGCGAGCGCGACCGTCACCGAGATGTTGGCGGTGGCGGTGGCCATGAAGGGCACGAGCCCGAGCAGGTTCATCACCAGGACGAAGAAGAAGGCGGTGACGAGGTAGGGGAGGAACCGGTCGGCGTCCTTCTTGCCGATGTTGGCGACGGCGATGCCGCGCACGAACTCCACGAGCAGCTCGACGAAGTTGTAGAGCCCCTTCGGGACGATGGCCCGCTTGCGGGCGGCGACGATGACGAGGAGCGCGAGGAGGACGGCGGAGAGGAGCATCATCACGACGTGCTTCGACGGCGTCATGTCGAACTTCACGCCGCCGAGCGTGAAGGCCCAGCCGCCGCCGGTGGCCTTGCGGAGGTCGATCTCGCAGTTCCAGGCGAACCCGCCGTGGCAGAAGCCGGGGAGCTCCATGACCTCGCCGTTCGCCACGTGGTGCATCATCGTCTCGGGCAGGGTGGCCTGGTGGCCGCCGCCGTGACCGCCTCCGTGCGCGTCCGCCGGGGCGCCGTGTGCGTCTGCGGGCGCGGC
>DAOMFN010000332.1:0-3057 GCA_035429785.1 Anaeromyxobacteraceae bacterium | reverse complement strand
GAACCGGGGGCCGCGATGCCTGAGCGGGTAAGTCGGCCTTGCGTCGTATTATCCCGATCGGTATAATAGCCGATCGTGTCATCCATACGCCGCCATCCTCGGCCCAGGCGGAGGACGATTTCTCCCCATCGGGAGACCAACGCCATCGCGCAGTTCGTCCGCGAGCGGCGCCATGGCGCTGATCTCACGCAACTCGTCCTATCCGAGCTGGCCGGAGTTGGCCCGCGAGCCGTGTGGGATCTGGAACGGGGCAAGGCCACGCTCCGCATGGACGTGGCGAACCGCATCCTCGCGGTGTTCGGGAAGACGCTTGGGATCGTGGATGCCCCTCGCCTGGAGGAGCCTGAGGCGTGCGCGTCCGACGCGGAGTCCTGACCGGTTCCGCGTTCCCTACGCCCTCCCCGGCGGCACCGGGAACGTGGGCGGCTGCTTCCCGTCCTGGTCGAATGCGTCCTTCGCCACGCGCCCGGCCTTTCCCTCCGGCGCCTCCACCCGGGCCTCCGGCTCGGGCGTCCGGTACGAGGGCACGAGCTCCCGCATCGCCCGGAGCAGCCCCGGCGCGTCGCCCAGGTCGGCGAGCTTGCGCAGCTCGGCGAGCCTCTTCTCGAGGTCCGAGGGCGGCGGCGGGCTCTCGGCCGTGAGGATCCGGTTGCGGGCCCGCTGGGTCCGCTCCTCCTCCTCGGTCATGAGCTCCTCGTGGAGCTTCTCGCCGGGCCGCAGCCCCGTGTAGACGATGGGGATCTCGAGGTTGGGCACGAACCCGGCCATCGTGATGAGGTGGTGGGCCAGGTCGGCGATGCGCACCGGCTCCCCCATCTCCAGGATGCAGAGCTCGCCGTAGTCGTTGAGCCCCGAGGCGAGCACGAGCCCCACCGCCTCCGGGATGGTCATGAAGTAGCGCGTGCACTCGGGGTGCGTGACCGTCACCGGCCCGCCCCGCTCGATCTGCTGCTTGAAGACGGGGATGACGCTGCCGGCCGACCCGAGCACGTTGCCGAAGCGCACCGCGGTCATCCGGGTGCGGGAGCGCCGGCCGAGGTCGCGGACCGCCATCTCGGCGATGCGCTTCGTGGCCCCCATGACCGAGCTCGGGTGCACCGCCTTGTCGGTGGAGATGAGCACGAGCCGGTCGGCGCCCACCGCGTCGGCCATCCGGGCCACGTGGATGCTCCCGAAGACGTTGTTCTTCACCGCCTCCTCGGGCGCGTCCTCCATGAGCGGCACGTGCTTGTGGGCCGCGGCGTGGAAGACGACCTCCGGGCGGTACCGCTTGCCGAGGCGCAGGATGCGGTCCTGCTCCCGCACGTCGGCGACCTCGGCCCGCACGACGAGGTCCGGGTGCTCGGCCTGGAGCGCGCGGGCGTTCAGGTAGAGCCCGTTCTCGTTCACGTCGACGAGCACGAGCTTCGCGCAGCCGAGCGCGGCCACCTGCCGGGCGATCTCGCTCCCGATGGACCCCGCCGCGCCGGTGATGAGGACCCTGCGCCCGCGGATGCGGGCCTCGATCTCGGAGCGGTCGAAGTCGACCTGCACGCGCGGGAGCAGGTCCTCCGGCGAGAGGTCGTGGAGCATGGCCGCCGACAGCTTGTCGTCCATCTGGGTGAAGGACGCCGGGATGATCTTGAACTTGGCCTTCGACCCCGCACAGAGCGCCAGGATGCGCCGCAGCCGCTCGGCCGGCAGGTTCATGATGGCGAGCATGACGAGCGAGGCCTCGTGCTTGCGGATGAGGCCGGGCAGCTCGTCGATGGTCCCGAGCACGGTCTTGCCGCCCAGCGTCGTGCCGCGCTTGCTGGGGGAGTCGTCCACGAAGCCCACCACCTTGAGCTTCTTCTCCGGGGAGCGGCGGATGTCGCGGAGCAAGAGGTCGCCGGCGCTACCCGCGCCCACGATGATGGTCTTCTCCCGGCCGTCGTCCATGCGCTCGCCGAGGAAGCTCGCCGTGAAGCGGGGCGAGTAGCGGATGGCGGCGAGGAACGTGCCGGTGAGGAGCAGCTCGAGCGCGACGATGGAGACGGGGAGCCCGTGGCCGTGGACGCCGAACCAGGCCACCACGAAGAGCACCGTGCCGCCGATGGTGGCGACGCCGAGCCGGACCGCCTCCTCCAGGCCGGAGAGGAAGAACGACCAGCGGTGCATCTTCATCACCCAGAGGACGGCCAGGCGGCAGAGCACCAGCACCGGCAGCGCCATCCGGATGTCCGGCATCTCGCTCGGCGGCGGCGTGCCCTCGAAGCGCAGCACCACCGCCAGGATGTAGGCGAACGACGTCGCGAGCGCGTCCAGCGCCATGAGCGCGGAGAACCGCGCCGTCGACCTGCCCTCGACCCGTCTCATTCCCGTCCTTCCCCCTGGCAGCCGGCGACTCTAACCCGGAACCGGCCCGGCCGTTGCGGCGACGTACCCGGTTGAAAGGACGGGCCAGGGTCCTGGATGTGACATCGGGTCCTACATCGGGGGCAGGAGCCGACCTTCGCTTCCCCGCGTCGTACGGGGCCGCAAGATGCCGGACTCCATGAAAGACCAGCTCCTTTCCCGCATCCAGGACCGCAGCGCGCGCATCGGAATCATCGGCCAGGGCTACGTGGGGCTGCCGCTCGCCCTCCTCTTCCACGAGGCCGGCTTCCGGGTCACGGGCTTCGACGTGGACCCCCGAAAGGTGGAGGCGCTCCGCAAGGGAGAGTCGTTCATCAAGCACATCGGGGCGGAGCGGGTGGCCGCGGCGGTGAGGAGCGGCCGGTACCAGGCCACCACCGACTTCGACGGCCTGCGCGACTGCGACGCCATCGCCATCTGCGTGCCCACGCCGCTCGGCAGGCACCGCGAGCCGGACAACTCCTACATCCACGCCACCGGCAAGGAGATCGCGAAGCGGCTCCGGAAGGGCCAGCTGGTGATCCTCGAGTCGACCACGTACCCGGGCACCACCGACGACGAGCTCCGCCCCATCCTCGAGGAGAGCGGGCTCCGCTGCGGCCCCGACTTCTTCCTGGCCTTCTCGCCCGAGCGCGAGGACCCGGGCCGGAAGGACTTCGACACGAGGACGACGGCCAAGGT
>DAOMFN010000331.1:0-3062 GCA_035429785.1 Anaeromyxobacteraceae bacterium | reverse complement strand
GCGACGGTCGCGTGGTCGAGGTGAACGAGGTCGCCTGCGCCATGCTCGGGTACACCCGGGACGAGCTCCGGGCGCTCCGGGTCGTCGACATCGAGGCCAACGAGGATCAGGCCGAGCACGAGGCGCACCGGGAGCGGATGCAGCAGCGGGGCTTCGACCGCTTCGTGTCGCGCCACCGTCGCAAGGACGGCTCCATCATCGACGTGGAGGCATCGGTCTACTTCGTCCCCAGCTCGGGTGGCCGGTTCGTGTCCTTCGTCCGGGACATCAGCGAGCGGCTCCGGTCGGAGGAGCGGCTCCGCCTGAGCGAGGAGGAGCACCGGTTCGTCCTGGAGAACTCGAGCGACGTCGTCTACGGGCTGTCACCGGACGGGCGGTTCACTCACCTGAGCCCGGTGGTGGAGAAGATCCTGGGGTGGAAGCCCGAGGAGATGGTGAACCGGCCGGTCGGCGACTTCCTCGCTCCCGGTTCGCTCCCGACCGCTCTCGCCTACGTCGCGCGCGTGGCCTCCGACTCGCTGGAGGGCCGTACCCCACCCGACTTCCACGGGGAGCTCGAGTACCGCTCGAGGGACGGGCTGCCGGTCTGGGGCGAGGTCCGGGCCTTCCCGAAGCGGCGCCCGGACGGCTCCCTCGTGGAGTTCCTCGGCGTGGCGCGGGACATCACGGCCCGCAAGGTCGCCGAGGCCGAGAAGGCCGCCCTTCAGGCGAAGCTCGCCCTCACCTCCCGCCTGGCCGCCATGGGCACCCTCGTCGCCGGTGTCGCGCACGAGATCAACAACCCACTGGCCGCCGGGATGGCGAGCGCGGGACTCGCCCTGGAGAGGCTCCAGGACGTCGCGAATGAAGTGTCCGGAGGGAGGCCATCGGACGCGGGTCGGCTTGCCCGGGACATGAGGGAGGTCATCGCGGATCTCCGGACCGCCCAGGGGGCCTACGCCCGCATCGCCCAGATCGTCAGGGACCTCTCCGCCTTCGCGCGACCGGATACGAGCCGGAAGCGGATCCGGATGGCCGAGCTCGTCCAGCAGGCGCTCCGCTGGCTCGCACCGACGGTGGGGACCCAGGCGACGGTCGAGGTCGAGGGGCTCGACGATGCTCCCGACGTCGTCGTCTCGGTGGGGCAGATCGAGCAGGTGCTCGTGAACCTGATCACGAACGCGGCGAAGGCGACCCGTCCAGGGGAGAGGGGCCGGATCGTGGTCCGCGCCGGGACGGGCGAGACCGGGCGCGCCCGGATCGAGGTCATCGACCAGGGGGTGGGAATCCCCCCTGAGCTCCGGGAGCGGATCTTCGATCCGTTCTACACGACCCGCCCGGCCGGGCAGGAGCGGGGAGCGGGACTCGGCCTCTCCATCTGCCACGCCATCGTGACCGACCACGGTGGGACCATCTCGGTGGAGAGCATGGTCGGGAAGGGCTCGACGTTCGCGGTGGAACTGCCGGTGGCGCCGCCGACCTCCTGACGACGGCTCCGGGAGGGCCCCGGGCGGTCAACCGTTCGTGCCGATCACGACGCCGGGGACGTCATCCCGCGTGATCGAACCCGGATCCCGGCACCCCGCAGCCGTCTTGCACGCGCCGGAGCCGGAGCCAGCGCCCGCCCAGCAGCGCCCCGGCGACGACCAGGGCCACGAGCGGAAGCGCGTGTCCGATGGCGACGTGACCCGGATCGGCCAGGGGACACCAGAGCTCGACCACGATGGCCGCCCACGCCCCGGCGGCGGCGCCGAGAGCCGCCCCGACGAGCCAGGGCCGGTCGGGTGCGAACCGGGGGCCGGCCACGACGAGCACGGCGAATGGCCATGGAGCCGCTGCCACCGTCAGGGCGAAGCACTTCAGGCCCGTTCGAGCGAAGGGATCGTCGTAGGCCCCATGCCAGGCGAGCAGCCAGGCCGCGAGGACGATCGGGACGCCGACCGCGACGGCGATCAACCGCGAAGCCGGGGGCGGCAGCATGGAGCGGCGCGGTGGAACCACGAGCCAGGTCACCCCGGCGGCGAGCGCGGCGAGCCCCGCGACGATCCAGGCCCCGATGGACGCGGGGCGACCGGCCGCGTGACCGGGACCGCCCGCGAGGAAGAGGACGGCCAGCATGGCGACGGCGGCGAGCGCGACGCCCGTGCCGGCGGGATTGGTTCCCCTCGAGCGGGCGGGGGACGGCACCCGTCGCGCAGCCTCGAGCACGCGAAGCCGGAGGGAGTCGGGGATCGTCATGGAATCACCTGGCGCCGTGCGTCGGCGAGTCGGAGCGCCTCGACGGCGCGGTGCGTCCGGATCTTCACGTTGCCCGGGGTGGTCCCGAGCACCTGGGCAGCGTCGGCGACGGACAACCCCTCCAGCTTCACCAGGCAGAAGGCCTCGCGTTGCCTCTCGGGGAGGGCGTGCAAGTCCCGCTCGAGCTGCGCCTCCCGCCGCCGCAGGTCCAGGGCCTCGTCGGGGGCGGCCGCTCCGTCGGGCGATCCGGGTCCCGTCTCGGCGGCGAGCCGCGCATCGCGCGCTGCGCGCCGGTGCCCGTCGATGAGGAGGCGGCGGACGATGGCATAGGCCCAGGGCAGGACGGTCGCTCCACGGACGAAGCGCGACCGGGCGCAGTGGATCTGGAGGAGCGTCTGCTGGACCGCGTCCTCCGATGCGATGGCGCTGCGGGTTTCCCGGAGGGCGAAACGGTGAAGGCGTGGGGCCAGCTCGTCGTACAGGACTCCGAAGGCCGAATCGTCCCCGTCGGCGTAGCGCTCCATTGCCAGGTCGGCCCGGGTCCGTTCGACGGACTCGACGACCATGCGCTGCCCCCACGTGAGCAAGCTCGACATCGGGCTCCCCTCGGGAGCCGGTACGCTCCAGACCGGTGGAGGTTACAGGTGAGCGAGATTTTGCGTGCACGTGTGCACTCGTCCGGGGCGTGTCGCCCGGCGCGAGGGCGGTCCCGCCTCACGGCGCCGGGCCTCGGCGTCCCCGGACCGTGCGAACGGGTCCACCTGCTCGGCGCGGAGGCCGGCGGGCCCGACGGGGGCGAGGAATCCCCCCGCGATCGCGACGATGACGCACCCCACCGGCAGGAG
>DAOMFN010000330.1:1817-3078 GCA_035429785.1 Anaeromyxobacteraceae bacterium | reverse complement strand
AGAGCAGGCCGGCCACCTCGACGTCGCCCGGATCGGCGTAGCGGCGGGGGAACTCCACCGGGTCGGCGAAGAGGCGCGCCGCCGAGTCGAACCCGCGCTGGAAGCGGTCGAGGATGGGGGCGAGCTCCCGGACGCGGGCGCCGGGAGGGGGCGTCCTACGCCGGGCCATGCTTGCGGAGCTCGAACACCACGTGGGCGAGCTCGGGCGCGATGAGCCGCTCCCAGGCCAGCCGCACCGCCGCCGACGAGCCGGGCACCGAGAAGACGGCCCGCCCGTCCCAGGCGCCGGCGACCGCGCGGGAGAGCATGGCGGCGCTGCCGATCTCCTGGAAGGAGAGCGTCCGGAAGAGCTCGCCGAAGCCGTCGATGCGCTTCTCGAGGAGGCCGGCGACCGCCTCGTAGGTCCGGTCCCGCGCCGAGATGCCGGTGCCGCCGTTCACCACCACGGCGTCGGCCTGGGCCGCGGCGGCGTCGGCGAGCGCCGCCCGCACCTCCGCCGGCTCGTCCTTCACGATCCGGTACCCGGCGAGCGCGTGGCCGGCGGCGGTCACCGCCTGGCGCAGCCAGGCGCCGCTCGTGTCCTCCGCCTCGCCGCGGGTGTCGGAGGCGGTGACGACGAAGACCCGGACGCTCCGGGGGGCGTGGCGGCGGTGCTCCTCGTGCCCCACGTGCGCTCCTACTCCAGCGGCGGCTTCGGCGTGGTCATGGGGATGTCCTTCCGCGCCAGCCCCACCGTCTTCTCGATCTCCTTCCGGTCGGGGGCCTCGGGCGCCAGGCTGATGTAGAGGCTGAACTGGCGAACCGCCTCGTTGCGGTTCCCCAGGCGGAGCTGGGCGTAGCCGGCGGCCCGGTGGGCGAGCGCCGACTCGCCGGCGGCGAGCGAGGCCTCTGCGTAGGCCAGGGCCTCGGCGTTCCGGTCGGCGCGGAGCAGCACGAGCGCCGCCTGGAGCAGCCCGGCCGGCTCCCCGGCGGCGAGCTTGCGCTCGGAGCCGAACCCCACCGGTCGGAGCACCACCTCGTGGCGCGTCCCGGCGAGCTTCCTCCCGGGAAGCGACGCCTCGAGGGGCTCGAACCCCTCCGCCGTCACCCGGACGAGGTAGCTCCGGGACTCGTCGCGGACCGGGACCGAGAGCGGCCCCTTGCCGATCTCCACCCCGTCCACGGTGACGATGGCCCCGGGCGGGAGCGTGTCCACGTAGACCTCGGGCGGGCGGACCTCCGACCAGGGCACGGGCTTCGGTCCGGCGCAGGCGGCGAGCAG
>DAOMFN010000330.1:0-1717 GCA_035429785.1 Anaeromyxobacteraceae bacterium | reverse complement strand
GGTTATACATCGGGCATGGCCGACAAGATCGCGGTGGCCCGGGCCCTGCGCGAGCTGGGCATGCTCCTCGAGGTGAAGGGCGAGAACGCCTTCAAGGTCCGCGCCTACGAGAACGGCGCCCGCGCCATCGAGGAGCTTCCCGGCGACCTCGAGGAGGTCATCGCCGCCGGCACCCTGACCGAGATCCCCGGCATCGGGAAGGCGCTGGCGCAGAAGATCGAGGAGATGGTCCGGACCGGGCGCATCCCGCTGCTCGACGAGGTCCGCGCCGGCCTCCCCGCGGGCATCGGCGAGCTGCTCCGCATCCCCGACCTGGGGCCGAAGAAGATCGCGGCCCTCCACGCCGCGCTCGGGGTGGGGAGCGTCGCGGAGCTGGAGGCGGCCTGCCACGCCGGCCGCGTCCGCGAGGTGAAGGGCTTCGGGGAGAAGACCGAGAAGAAGATCCTGGACGGCATCCAGCGGCTGCGCACCGCCTCCACGCGGGTGAGGCTCTCCGACGCGCGCGAGGTGGGGGAGCGGATCGTGCGGGAGCTCCGCGCCACCGGGCTCGCCGAGCGGGTGGAGCTGGCCGGCTCGGCCCGCCGGTGGAAGGAGACGGTCGGCGACCTCGACGTGGTGGCCTCGTCGCGGAAGCCCGCGGCCCTCTCCGACGCCTTCGCCGCGCTCCCCGGCGTGGCGGCGGTGACGGCGCACGGGGAGACGAAGACGACCGTCCGGCTGGAGGGCGGGCTCTCGGTGGACCTCCGGGTGGTCCCTCCGGCGGAGTTCGCGAGCCTGCTCCACCACATGACCGGGTCGAAGGAGCACCACGTCCGGCTGCGCGGCCTGGCCCGCGATCTCGGGTACACCCTCAGCGAATGGGGGATGGAACGGCTCGACGGCTCGGGAAAGGTGGCGCTCCGGGACGAGGACGACGTCTACCGGGCGCTGGGGATGCAGCCCGTGCCCCCCGAGCTGCGGCAGGACACCGGCGAGATCGAGGCCGCGCGGGAGGGGAAGCTGCCCGACGACCTCGTCACCCTCGACGACGTCCGGGGCATGGTCCACGCCCATACGACCTGGTCGGACGGGCGGGCCTCGGTGCTCGAGATGGCCCGGGCCGCCGAGGCCATGGGCATGGAGTACCTCACCATCACCGACCACAGCCGGAGCGCGGCCTACGCGGGCGGGCTCGACGTCGACCGGCTGAAGGCGCAGTGGGAGGAGATCGAGAAGGTCCAGGAGCAGGTGAAGATCCGGCTGCTGCGCGGGAGCGAGGCGGACATCCTGGAGACGGGCGGGCTCGACTGGCCCGACGCCGTCCTCGAAAAGCTCGACGTCGTCGTGGCGAGCGTCCACTCGCGGATGAAGATGGACGCGGAGCAGATGACCCGCCGCATCGTGCACATGCTCGAGTCGCCCTTCTTCAAGATCTGGGGGCACCCGACGGGCCGCCTCCTCCTCGAGCGGGAGCCCTACGGCCTCGACATGGAGAAGGTCCTCGACGTGGCCGCCCGCTCGAAGGTGGCCATCGAGGTGAACGGCGACCCGCACCGGCTCGACTTCGAGCCGCGCCACCTCCGCATGGCCCGGGAGCGCGGCATCCCCATCGTGCTCTCCACCGACGCCCACTCGGTCGCCGGCCTGCACAACCTCCCCTACGCGGTGATGACCGCCCGCCGCGGCTGGGTGACCCGCGACGCGGTGCTGAACGCGCTGCCGGCGGCGAAGTTCGCGG
>DAOMFN010000329.1:0-3087 GCA_035429785.1 Anaeromyxobacteraceae bacterium | reverse complement strand
TGAGAGGCGCACCGTCCCCCGGAGCCCCCGGGGCGAGGCCACGGCGCGGTCGAGGAGCCCCGCCACCTCCTCGTCGGACAGCGCCCGCAGCGCGACGACCCGGCAGCGGGAGAGGAGGGCGCCGTTGATCTCGAAGGAGGGGTTCTCGGTCGTGGCCCCCACGAGCGTGATCGTCCCCGCCTCGACGTGGGGGAGGAAGGCGTCCTGCTGGGCCCGGGAGAACCGGTGGATCTCGTCCACGAAGAGGATGGTCCGGCGCCGCTCCAGGCGGCGGCGATCCCGGGCCGCGGCGACGATCTCCCGGATCTCCTTCACGCCCCCCTGGACGGCGGAGAAGGGGACGAAGGCGGCCCCGGTGCGCCCGGCCACGATGCGGGCCAGCGTCGTCTTGCCGGTGCCCGGCGGCCCCCAGAGGATGAGGGAGGGGACCTCGTCGGCCTCGATGGCGCGGCGCAGCGCGCTCCCCGGCCCGAGCACGTGCTCCTGCCCCACGAACTCCTCGATGCGGCCGGGACGGAGCCGCTCGGCGAGCGGCTTCGAGGCGTCGTCCCGGTCGAGGGCGTGGTCGAAGAGGTCCATCGGGGCCGGGACAATATATATTGCCCCGGATGGAATCCCTCCCCTGCCCGGTCCCGCGCCGGGTCGGCATCGTCCCGAAGAAGACCTCCGCCGAGGCGGCCGAGAAGGCCCTCTACGTCGAGCGCTTCCTCACCGCGAAGGGCGTGGAGGTGATCCGGGACGAGGACGCCATCCGGCGCGACGCCGACCTCGTGGTGGTCCTCGGCGGGGACGGGACGCTCATCCACGCCGCGCACGTGCTGGCCGGCCGCCCGGCGCCCATCCTCGGGGTGAACATGGGGAGCCTCGGCTTCATGACCGAGGTGCCGCAGGGGGAGATGTACCCGGCGCTCGACCAGGTGCTCGCCGGCGAGGCCACCGTCTCTCCGCGGATGAAGCTCCGCATCCACCTCCACCGGGGCGGGAGCAAGGTCCCCGAGCTCGACGCCGAGGTGCTGAACGACGCCGTGATCTCCAAGGGGGCGCTCTCCCCCATGGCCGAGCTCGAGACCTCGTGCGGCGACGCCTTCGTGACCACCTACAAGGCCGACGGCGTGATCATCGCCACGCCCACCGGCTCCACGGCCTACTCGCTCGCGGCGAACGGTCCCATCGTCTTCCCCACCATGCGGGGCGTCATCGTGAGCCCGATCTGCCCCCACACGCTCACCCAGCGCCCGCTCGTGGTCCCCGACGACCAGGACATCAACGTCGTCCTGCGGAACGACGCCAAGGTCTACCTGTCGCTCGACGGGCAGAGCGGGGTCGTGCTCGCCCGCAACGACCGGGTCCAGGTGAAGTCGTCGCCGAACCGGGTGCTCCTCGTGCGCAACCCGAGCTTCCACTTCTTCGGGATCCTGCGCGCGAAGCTCCGCTGGGGCGAGCGGTAGGCCGCCGGCCGGGCGGGCCGTCCCGCTACGGGAAGCGCACCGCGAAGGTGGCGAGCACGATCGGCCCGGAGAGGTCCACCGAGCCCCAGGCGTAGCTCGGCGTGAGCCAGAGCCACCCGCCCTCCGCGCCGATGGTGAACATGTCGCCGAAGACGAGGTCCACCCCGCCGCCGGCCTGGGCGGCGAAGGGCACCGCGTTGTAGGTCCCGGCGAGGTAGATGGACCGGGCCGGCGCGATCCCCACGCCGCCGAAGGCGAAGGGAACGACGACGCCCAGCGGCAGGCGGGCGCGCGCGCGCAGGAGGATGGGGAAGGCGTCCTCCTGGAAGTTCACGCCGGCGCGGGTGGAGAGGAAGCCGGCCCAGACCGACGCTCCCCAGTACCCGTCGTCGTAGCCCACCGCGAGGGCGGCCATCGGGCCCGACTCGAGCGCGCCCGGCGGAGCCGTGCCCCCCGGGAGGTAGGCGCCGCCGGAGATCCCGGCCCAGATCCCGGCGTGGGCGTCCGAGGGCGTGGCGGTGAGGACGACGGCGGCGAGGGCAGCGGCGAGGGTCCGTGCGGGGGTCACGGGATCGAGCGTACTCCCGCGGGCGCCGCGCCGCCGCGGCCGGCCGGGGCTGAACGGGCCGACCACTGAAATCTTGCGCAGTGTCAGGGTGACGTGGCACGCTGCCGCCATGCTCACGACCCTGCGCATCGGCGGCCTCGCGGTGGTGGACCGGGTCGAGGTCCGGTTCGGCCCCGGGCTCAACGTCCTCACCGGCGAGACCGGGGCGGGCAAGTCGCTCCTCGTCGGCGCCCTGCACCTCGTCCTGGGGGGCAGGACCGGGGCCGAGATCCTGCGGGACGGGGCCGACGAGGCGTGGGTCGAGGCGCTCTTCGAGCTCCCCGCGGACGACCCGGCGCTGGAGCGGCTCGAGGCCGCCGGGGTGCCGGCCCGGGAGGGGGCGTCGGACGGCGTCGCCGAGCTGCTCGTCCGGCGCGTGGTCAGCCGCACCGGCCGGGGGCGCGTCTTCGTGAACGGCGCCCTCTGCACGGTGGCCATCCTCCAGGGGGCGCTGCGCGGGCTCGTCGACCTCACCGGCCAGCACGAGCACGTCTCCCTGCTCGACGCCGGGAGCCACCTCGACCTGCTCGACGCCTTCGCCGGCTGCGCGGGGCCGGAAGGCCTCCGGGCGCGGTATCGCTCCGCCTTCGAGGCGCTCTCGGCGCTGGTGCGCGAGGAGCGCGCTCTGGCCGAGGACGAGGGCGAGCGGGCGCGGCGCGCCGACTACCTCGCCTTCCAGCTCGAGGAGCTGCGTGGGGTCGACCCGCGCCCCGGCGAGGACGAGGAGCTGGAGCGGGAGCGGAAGGTGCTCGGCAGCGCGGCCCGCCTCTCCGAGGCGGCGCGCCAGGCCGAGGGACTGTGCTACGGCGAGGAGGGCAGCGCCTCCGACCGCATCGGGCTCGCCCTGCGCGCGCTGCAGGACGCCCTGGGGCTCGACGGGCGGCTCGCCGAGCCCGCAGCGCTCCTGCGCTCGGCCGCCACCTGGTTGAGCGCGCCCTTCACCGCCAGGGCCGCGCCCCGGGGGCTCTCCCGGAACACCCGCGCCAGATTCTCCGCGGTCGGGACACGGTCGAGGATGACCGTCTTGTGCCC
>DAOMFN010000328.1:0-3101 GCA_035429785.1 Anaeromyxobacteraceae bacterium | reverse complement strand
TTCATCGGTGCCACGCATCCCGCGGCCCGCCGGCCACCCGGCAGATGTCCCGCGCGTGGCAGAAGGAAGGACAGCCGCAACTCTCCGGCGGATCTGCCGGAAACTCCCCTGCGCGCACCCGCCGCACGTGGCGCGCGGCGGCGTCGAGTGCCGCCTCCATGCGCGCCATCCCCTCTTCCGCGTCCACGACCTCCCTCGCCTGCTTGTCGTATTCCCGCAGCTGGAGCCGCTGAACGATTTCCCGCTGGCGGATGGCGCGGTACTCCAGCCGCGACACCGCCGCGTCCGGGTGGATACTCGCGAGCGCGTGGGCGTAGAGCGGCGCCTGGAGCACGACGCCCTCTTCCCACGCCTGCTTCTTGCCACCACCCGGCGCCCCGTACTTGCTCGTCTTGTAATCCACCGCGGCGACGTAGGGTCCGGTCGTGACCCGGTCGTCGATCCCGATTTCGACGCGGTCCACGCTGCCCCGGTACCGGATGCGCACGCCATGCCGTTCCAGGACGGCCTCACGGATGTCCAGCTCGTGGCGGGCCACGGCGGTCCGCACGATGCGCACGTTTGTGTGGTGCGTGCCCAGGAGCTTGCGATTCGTGTCGGCCTCGAAGGCGAGGTACCGGGTCAGCGTGCGGCGCAGCTCCATCCGCTTGGCCCCCGCCATCACGGGGTTGCCGAGCCAGGTGGTGTCGTCCATCTCGGCCAGCACTGCATCGAGCGAGACGAGCAGCCGTTCCGTCGCCCCCCGAAGGTCGTCCGCGAGGAGCAGCACCGGGCCGCCCTGCCGCGTCACCTCGGCATCATAGAATCGCTGCAGTGCCTTGTGGTAGACGGTGCCAACGGTGGCGGCGTCCATTTCGTCGTCGGGATCCTCGCGCGTCTCGATGCCGAGGAGCCGGCTCGAGAAGTAGGCCCAGGGACACTTTGCGTACGACTCGAGCTGGGTCGGACTCCACAGGTAGTCGTCGCCGTAGCGCTGGGCCAGGCGCTCGAGCAGCGCCGGGCGCTCGACCTGGCCGTTCCACGGCGAGAGCCGTCCGGTACCGCGGTCGAGCTCCACGCGCGCGGCGTGGGCCGCGTGCGCCGCGGCCTCCTCCCCGGCGGTGATGCGGATGCCGGGGGTGAGCACCCGCGACGGGGGAATCTCCTCCAGGACGAGCGAGGCCACATCCGCCATCGCCTCGATGAAGGGGCTCCGCACCACCTCCCGCCCCGCGGGGTCGAGCCGGGCGTACGACACCGTGAGTCGCTCGCGCGCCCCCGCAGCGAGGATTCGGAAGAGCTCGCGCTCGCGGCGATCCCATTCCGCGGTGAGCTCGAGCGGCACCCCCGTCTCGACGAGCGCACGGCGCTCGGCGTCGTCGAGCAGCGGCGACCCGGGCGCGCGGAGCGGGAACCGTCCCCCTTCCAGCCCCACCACGAAGAGATGATCGAAGCTGCGGTACGCGGCGGCGAGCCCCTCCAGCACCGGCACCCCGCGACGGTTCGGGGTCCAGAGCGCGACTTCCATCTCGAGCAGGTCGTCGAGCTGGGCGTGAAATGCCGATGCGTCCATCGCCGCGTTGGAGTCTCCCCAGGCCGCCAGCGCATCGCTCCACTGGCCCGCGAGCTTCGTCAGCCCCTTCCATCCCTGCAGGTCGAGCCGCACCACGTCCACGCGCGTGCCGGGCATCGCCTCGATCCGCGACCGCAACCCCCACGGGTCCTCCACCAGGAACCGGCCGAGCCAGGCGGTCCACGCCGCGAGCGGACGGGGCCGGTCGAGCTCACTCGCCCGCTCCGCAAAACGCGTGAATGCCGCGGCGCGCGCGTCGCTTCCCGATGCGAGGAACGCCGCGACCCACGCATCGAGTCCCGTCACCCTCCGTTCGTAGCCGATCGCGTTGATCGCGCCGGCGTCCAGTTCGTTCGCGAAGTAGGGCTGGTCGGCCAGCTCCGCCAGGCCGTGCCGGGTCCACCCCTCCGCGGCGGCGGCGAGCAGCGCGGCCAGCGCCCGCACGACCGGGATCTCCCGCAGGGTGTGACGCCGGCGCTGGGTGACGGGCACGCCGAAGCGGGCGAGCGCTTCCGCCGCCAGGTCGGCATGGGGCCGGGCCTGCCGGGTCACGACCGCCATCCGGTGGAAGGGCACCCCGGCGTCGGCCAGCGCGCGGACCCGGCGTGCCACCTCCTCCACCTCCCGTTCCACATCGGGGGCGGCGATCAGGTCCACGGAGGCGTCCGGCGGGCCCGGCTCGCCCGTGAAGAGCCGCGTGGCGACGGTCGCGTGCTCCTCGAGCCGGGTCACGGTGGCTTCGAGGTCGGGATCGAGCGGAAGGCGCTCGGCGGAGTAGATCGTGATGCGGTCGAGCGCTGGGCAGGCACGGAGGGCGCGGAGGAGCGGGCGCCAGCCGCCGGACAGGTCCTGCAGGCCGAAGAGCCGGAGCTCGCGCCGACCCGCGAGCCGCTTCGTGAATGCCTCAGGCGACTCGGCGAGCGCGCGGGCGCAGTCTGCCCAGGTATCGCGGCCGTCCCGTCGGCCGGTGGATTCCAGGGCCTGATCGTAGGCGCGGTAGACTGCCGCGAGCTCGTCGTCGCGGCGCTGCTCGAAATCGTCGCGGTCGGCTCGGGCGGCGAGACCGCCGCCAAACGCGTCGGGCGAGACCTCCTCGCGCACCAGTTCGCCGACGAGCCGATCGAGCGCATGCACGAACCGGTCGGGGTGGCGGAGGCCGCCGAGGATGCCGCGCTGTTCGCGGACCAGGCGTTCGAGGAGGGTGCGGCGCTCCAGCTCGCCAAGTGGGCGACGGGCCGTGGCGGCCATCCACTTCGGCAATTCCTGGAAGGTGAGGAGGGGAGGATCGTACCACCCGCCCACCCCGCGCTCGTGGGCCAGGGCAAGCAGGTCGTCCCGGAGCCCGCCCTGGCGGAGGGCGAGAACGACGGGTGGCGACGGAAAGGGATTCTCGGGAGTGGCGTGTTGTGGGGTGAGGAACTCTGCCGCCGCGTGCTCGAGCAGGAGCCGGGGGTCGGTGCCGAGGATCAGGTGCAGCCGGGCCGGGGAAGTGGCCACGCTCGACTCCGTGGGGGTGAGACAGCAGCGAATCTGGCGCCGATGTGTGACA
>DAOMFN010000327.1:0-3103 GCA_035429785.1 Anaeromyxobacteraceae bacterium | reverse complement strand
GCGCGAGCCGCGCCGCCGAGAAGGGCGAGAGATCCACCGGGCCCGGGCGCCCGAGCACGGCCGCGGCCACCGCGTCGGCGGTCACCGGCGCGAGCAGCACGCCGTTGCGGTAGTGGCCCGTGGCGTGGAAGAGCCCGGGCACCCGGGCGGCTCCCAGCACCGGGAGGCCGTCGGGCGTGGCCGGCCGGAAGTTGCTCCAGCTCTCCACGAGGGGCGCCCCGGCCAGCGACGGCGCCACCTCCACCGCCATGCCGAGCACGTGGAGCAGCCCGCCCGCGGTCACCGCCTTCTCGAATCCAGCCTCCTCCATCGTGGAGCCGCAGAGGATCCGCCCGTCGGCGCGGGGGACGAGGTAGCCCTTGTCGGAGAAGACCACCCGGGAGAGCAGCGGCGGGCGGGTGTCGAGCACGGCGATCTGTCCGCGCACCGGCCGCACCGCTCCCGCGGGCAGGTCGTTCCCGGCCACCTGGAGCGACCAGGCGCCGGCCGCGAGGACCACGGCGCCGGCGGCGATGCGGCCGGTCTCGTGGTCCACGCCAGCCACCCGTCCGCCCTCGACGGCGATGCCGCGCACCTGCCCGGGAACGAAGCGCGCGCCGGAGCGGGCCGCCGCGGTGTGCAGGGCGCGGCCGAGGAGGCGCGGGTCCACCGACGACTCGGAGGGGAAGTACAGGGCGCCGCGGGTCTCGGGAGACAGGCCGGGCTCGAGGCGTCGGGCCGCGTCCCCGTCGAGCACCTCCACCTCCACGCCGGCCCGGGCGAGCTGGCCCGCCCGGGAGGCGAGCACCGGCGTGAACCGGTCGTCCACCGAGACCTCGAGCGTGCCCCCGCCCCGCAGCCCCACCCAGCTGCCGGAGAGCCGCTCCACCTCGGCCGCGAAGGCCGGCCAGAGCCGCAGGGACGTCGTGCACAGGTCGTGGAACGGGCCCGGCTCGGCCTCGACGCCCGGGGAGAGGATGCCGCCGGCGGCGCTGGAGGCCTCCGCACCGGGCACGCTCCGCTCGAGGACCGTCACCCGGAGACCGGCCTGGGCGAGGCGCAAGGCCACCCCGCAGCCCTGGAGGCCGGCTCCGACGACGACGACGTCCGGATTCATGCCCCGCACGGTAACGCCGCGGGGCGGCGCGGCCAAGCGCCGCGGCGACGGCGCTCGCCCCGGGGGGAGGGCAGGGGCGCCCTACGACGCCTCGAGGCCGTGGAGCAGGAGGTCGGTGACGTGGGTCTTCCAGGAGTCGGCCGTGGGCGAACCGGCCTGGAAGAGCGACTGCGCCGACTCGTGGGCGGCGCCGACCAGTGCCGCCAGCCCGGCCACCGTGAGGACGGCCATCTCCGGGTCCACGCCGGACCGCAGGCCGTGGCCGTTGCCGGCCCGCAGCACGTCGGCGAGCCGGCGGCTGGGGGCGAGGACCGACGGGTCGGAGGCCACGATCTCGCGGAGGAAGGGGCCCCCGTCGAGCAGCTCGCGGATCACGATCTGGCTCGCCTCCGGGTCCTTCATCCGGGTCTCGAGGTAGGCCGAGACCACGCCGCGCGCGCCGCCGGTCGACTCCACCTGCTCGCCGATCTCCTTCGCGCCCTCCTGCCAGATGGCCTTCAGGATCTCCACGTACAGGGCCCGCTTCGACGCCCAGTGACGGTAGAGGAGCGCCACGTTGCAGCCGGCGCGCTTGGCGATGCCCTGGACCCGGGCCCCGTGATATCCGCGCGTGGCGAACTCCGTTCGCGCGGCGGTCCACAGCCGCGAGGCGATCCGTCCACCGGGCGTGGCGCTGGCATGGGTCTCGGTCGATTCCATTGGGGACCTCCAGTAGAAAACACATTTTGCGGCGATAAATGACCTGGGTCAAGATGGACTGTTGCACTCGATTTTCGTGATTTCAGGTGGTTGAAGAGTCCCGCATGGGTCCCAATCACCCGTGTGGGGGGCGCCGGCGGGACCGTCGTGCGGGAGTGCGGTGATAAAGGATGGGCGTGCGGGCCATCCTCCACCTTGACCTGGACGCCTTCTACGCCTCGGTCGAGCAACTCGACGACCCCTCGCTGCGCGGCCGCCCGGTCATCGTGGGCGGGACCTCGGGGCGGGGCGTGGTCTGCGCCGCGAGCTACGAGGCCCGGCGGTTCGGGGTGCGGTCGGCCATGCCCACCGTGGAGGCCCGGCGCCGCTGCCCGGACGGGGTGTTCCTGCCGCCGCGGTTCGACCGGTACGGGGAGCTCTCGGCCGCGGTCTTCGGGATCTACCGGCGCTACACCCCCCTCGTCGAGCCGCTCTCCCTCGACGAGGCCTTCCTCGACGTCGGGGCCAGCCGGGCCCTGCACGGCGAGCCCGGGGAGATCGCACGCAAGGTGAAGGACGAGGTGCGGGGCGCCACCGGCCTGACGGTCTCGGCCGGGGCGGCCGACTGCAAGATGGCGGCGAAGATCGCCTCCGACCTCGGGAAGCCCGACGGCCTCGTGGTCGTGCCGCCCGGGACCACCGCCGCGTTCCTGGCCCCGCTCCCCGTGTGGCGGCTCTGGGGCGTGGGCCACGTGACCGAGGAGGCCCTGCGCGCGCTCGGCATCGCCGCCATCGGCGACCTGGCGCGCTTCCCGGAGCAGGTCCTCGTCGAGCGGTTCGGCTCCGCCGGGGCGCAGATGCGGGCGCTCGCCCGCGGCGACGACCCGCGCCCGGTGACCCCCGACGAGGAGGCGCGCTCGGTGGGGGCCGAGGACACCTTCGAGCGGGACCTGCGCGGCGAGGAGGCGCTCCGGCCCCAGCTGCTCGACCAGTCCGTGCGCGTGGCCCGGCGCCTGCGGGCCGCCGGCCTGCGCGGGCGGGTGGTCACGCTCAAGGTGAAGTACGCCGACTTCGAGCAGGTGACCCGCCGGGCCACGCTCGGGGTGCCCACCGACGACGCCGCCGAGATCCACCGCGCCGTGGGGGACGCCCTCCGCCGGGTGGACCTCGGCCGCGCGGTGCGGCTCACCGGCGTCACCGTCTCCGGGTTCGGCGAGGCGCCCGGGCCCCCGGCCCAGCTCGGCCTCTTCGGCGACGGGTCCAGCCCGGCATCCCCCGGGGCGCCCGGCGCGGCGGACTCGACCCAGACGCCGTAGTCGGCGTAGCCGG
>DAOMFN010000326.1:0-3106 GCA_035429785.1 Anaeromyxobacteraceae bacterium | reverse complement strand
CGCCGGATGGGTGAGGTCGTTGACCTCCCGGGCGCCGGCGCCCGACCTCACGGTGTTCCTGCGCGTGCGGCCGTGGGTGGCCCTGGCGCGGCGGTACGCCGCCTCTGCGGAGCGGGAGATCTTCGAGGTCCCGGCCTTCCAGCGGCGCGTGCACCGGGCCTACGGCGCGGCGCTGGCCGGGATCGTCGCCGAGGGGCAGCGCGTGGCCGACCTCGACGGCGAGCGGGCTCCGGACGCGGTGGCGGCGGAGGTCGCCGGCGCGGTGGGAAAGCTCCTCCGGTGAGCGGCACGAGCGCCGCCGTCCTCGTGGTGGGCAACGAGGTCCTCTCGGGCAAGGTCGCCGACGAGAACGGGCCCTGGCTGGCGCGGCGCCTGCGCGAGCAGGGCGTGGAGCTGCGCGCCCTCCACGTCGTCCCCGACCGGGTCGACGCGGTGGTGGAGGCGCTGCTCCTCGAGCGGCGGCGGGTCGACTGGGTCCTCACGAGCGGCGGGGTGGGCCCCACGCACGACGACGTCACGCTCGGCGCCGTGGCCCGGGCGCTCGGGGTCCGGCTGCGCCGCGACGGGAGGATGGAGGCGCTCCTGCGCGACATGCACGCGCGCCACAACGGCGGGGCGGCCCTGCCGGATCCGGCGCTGCGCATGGCCGACCTGCCGGAGGGCACCGAGCTGCTCGGCGACCCGGACTACCCCACGCTCGTCGTCTCGCGCGTGGTGATGCTCCCGGGCGTCCCGTCCTTCCTCCGCCACCAGTTCGACCGCGTGGCGCACCTCCTCGGCGGGGCGCCCTACCACCTCGCGAGCCTCTACTTCTCCTGGGGAGAGGACCAGCTCGCGGTGCCGCTCGCCGGGGTGGCGGAGGGCCACCCGGCGGTGGAGATCGGGAGCTACCCGCGGTTCGACCGGGCCGATCACCGCGTGCGGGTGACGGTGGAGGGGCGGGACCGGCTCGCCGTCGAGGCGGCCGCGCGCGCGGTCCTGCGGGCCGTGGGAGGCGAGGCGCTGGTCCGGGCCGAGGGGCTCGAGCCCGGCGGCGCCTAGACGTCGAAGCGGTCGATGCGGCCGGCCTTCTGCAGGATCTCGAGGCCGCCGGCGAGGCACTTCTCCCGGTCCTCCCCCTGCAGCTTCACGACGATGGGGCCGAGCTGCTTCGCCCCGGGGACGGGCGGAGCCGGAGGCGGGATGACGGTGACCGCCCAGTTGTCCCCGAGGTCCTTGTCGATCGTGACCTCGCACGGGGTGTTGCCGATGTAAGCACGCGCCATCTGAAGAGAACCTCGGGTCCGGAGAGGCCGGCACCATAGCGCAAAGGCGGCCGCACCGGAAGAGCCGCGTCGTCCCCGCGCCCCCGTGACCCCCCCGTGACACGGGCAGCCTAGGAAGGGGGGCGTGCTCACGAGAAACGTCACCGAGACCGACCTCGACCGCCCCCAGTGGGTGAAGTCGATCCCCTTCTTCGCCGTGCACGTGGTGGCCATCGCCACGCCCTTCGTCGTGCCGCCCACGTGGCGCCTCGCCGGGCTCGCGCTCGCGGTCTACGCCGTGTTCGTCTTCGGCATCACCGCCGGCTACCACCGCTACTTCTCCCACCGGGCCTTCCGGACGGGACGGGCGTTCCAGTTCCTGCTCGCCCTCTTCGGAACGCTCACCGTGCAGAAGGGCGTCCTCTGGTGGGCGGGC
The DNA here is from genome assembly GCA_035429785.1 of Anaeromyxobacteraceae bacterium. GTDB lineage: Bacteria > Myxococcota > Myxococcia > Myxococcales > Anaeromyxobacteraceae > CAIOAK01. The sequence continues at coordinate 1,426 of DAOMFN010000326.1, read as the reverse complement.
CACCACCGGGATCACCACCGCTACTCCGACGGCGAGAAGGACATCCACTCCCCGGTGCAGCGGGGCTTCTGGTGGAGCCACGTGGGCTGGATCCTGGCCGCCCGCTACGACCGGAGCCGCCCCGAGCGGGTGAAGGACCTGGCCCGGTACCCGGAGCTCCTCTGGCTCGATCGCCACTCCCTCGTGCCGCCCATCGCCTTCGCCGCCGTGCTCTTCCTCGCCGGCGGCCTCCCGGCGCTGCTCTGGGGCTTCTTCGTCCCGGTGGCCGTCGTCTGGCACGTGACCTTCTCGATCAACTCCGTCGCCCACGTGCTCGGCTCCCGCCGCTACGCCACGGCCGACGACTCCCGCAACAACCCGCTGCTGGCGCTGCTCACCTTCGGCGAGGGGTGGCACAACAACCACCACTTCTACCCGTCCACCGCCAACCAGGGGTGGTTCTGGTGGGAGCTCGACGTCTCCTACCTCGTGCTCCGCGCCCTCGCTGCGGTCGGGGTGGTCTGGGACCTGCGGACGCCGCCGCCCCACGTGCGGGAGGGGCGGCTTCCGCGCCGTCCGGGGGCCCTACAGGAAGACGGACCGGCGGGCGGCGAGGTCGGCGTCGAGCATGCGCTGTAGCGTGGCGCGGACGCGCTCGGCGGTGGTGGCGAGCACCGCCGGATCCTCGGCCTGACCGGGCGGGGGCGGGGGCACGGGCTCCCCGAACCGGACCGTCCAGCGCGAGGGAAGCGGCAGCCAGCCCAGCACGCCGGCGAACGGGACCGTGGGCGCCATCGCAAGCAGGGGCAGGTGCAGGGCCTCGGCCAGCCATCCGCGCCGGTCGAGGGGCGCCGCCGCCTCCTCGCTGCCCACGATCGCGCAGGGGACGATGGGAGCGCGGGCGAGGGCCGCCACCCGGACGAACCCGCCGCGGCCGAACCGGGTGAGCCGGTAGCGATCGGCCCAGGGGCGGGGCTGCTCGCGCGGCCCCTCCGGGAAGACCGCGACGCTCGCCCCGCGGTCGAGGAGCGACACCGCCACCTCCGGCCGGAGGGGAACCGCGCCGAGCCGGGCGAGGAGCGGTCCGAGCACCGGCATGCCGAGCGAGCCGGGGTCGAGCAGGGGGCGGAGCTCGCGTGGCGCGGGCGCGCGGGCAGCGGCGAGCCGCAGGACCGCCGCGTCCCAGGGTGCCGTGCCCCCGTGGTTCGCGACCACCACCGCCGGTCCGTCGGGGAGCAGGCCCTCGCCGCGGACGTCCACCCGCCACCAGGTCCCGTAGAAGAACTCGAGGACGGCCCGGGCGCGGACGAGGAGCTCCGGGTCCATGCCGTGCTCGTCGAGCCGCGCCGGGGTGGCGACGAGCGAGGCGAGCGACGCGATGGGGGCGAGCGCGTCCCGGAGGGCCGGCAGGAGGCGGACGAGCAGCTCCCGCAGCTCCTCGGTGTAG
>DAOMFN010000325.1:0-3116 GCA_035429785.1 Anaeromyxobacteraceae bacterium | reverse complement strand
GCGCCAGCGCCTTCCAGCCGGCCATCGTGTCGGCGCGGGCCGGGAAGGGCAGCCAGGGCACGAGCGGCATGAGGGTGAGGTAGAGCGCCGAGAAGGCAGCCAGGGAGACGGTGGCGACGGCGAGGCCGCGCCAGCGATCCGGACGGGCCTGGTAGATCGCCACCGCGGCGAGCAGCGCGGTCGGGTAGACCGGAACGGCCCAGTTCATCTTCACCCAGTGGAAAGGCGAGACCACCACCCACAGCGCCATCATGGGAACGGAGAAGAGGGCGAGGAGGCGCATCCGCTCCTCGCGCCAGCGCGCCGCCGCCACCGCCATGGAGGCGAGCAGCACGAGGAAGAGCAGCGGCGAGACCACGAGCGCCTGGAGGCCGAGGAAGCGCCCCACGAGCACGGGCTCGAGGTGCATCTCCTGGCCGCGCTTGCCGAACTGGAAGCCGAAGCTCGCCCAACCGTGGGTCGCGTTCCAGATCACGACCGGCGAGAAGACGAGAAGGGCCAGCGCCGCTCCGGCCCAGGGCCAGGGGGTGGCGAGCATGCGCCGCCCGCGCCGGTCGAGGAGCAGCGCGGCGAGGATCTGCGGGAGGAGCAGGAACCCGGTGTACTTGCCCAGGCTGGCCACGCCGGTGGCGAGGCCGGCGGCGAGCAGCCAGGCCGGACGGTCGTCCTGGAGCGCCCGCACCGTGAAGTAGAAGGCGGCGATCCAGCCGGCCACGAGCGGGCCGTCGGGGGTGATGATGGTCTGCCCCAGCGAGAAGAAGGGGGTGACGAGCATCACCGCCAGGGCGGCGAGCGCGCCGCGCCCCTCCAGGAGCCGCCGGCCGGAGAGGTAGAAGAAGAGGCAGAAGACCGCCGACCAGGAGACCGCCGCGAGCCGCACCACGCGCTCGGTCTCGCCGAGGAGCAGGGTGAAGGCCCGGATGGTCCAGGCCGCCGCGGGCGGGTGGTCGAAGTAGGACAGCGCCGGGTGGCGGGCGTACTGCCAGTAGTAGGCCTCCTGGGGGGTGAGGGGCACCAGGCCGGCGTAGGCCAGGTGGAGGAGGCTCGAGCCCGCCACGAGCAGGAATGCGATGGCGGCGTCGGAGGGGGCGCGGGGCGCGGCGGTGACGGGTTCGGCCACGGTGAGGTGGGCTCAGAGCCGGCGGGCGGACTGCCGGAGCTCGAGTGCGATCTCGCCGTCGCGGAAGACGCGCACGGTCCCGGTGGTCTGGGAGACGGTGACGGCGATGGCGCCGCGCACGGACGCCGTCATCGCCGCGGCCGACCGGTGGCGGGCGCCGAGCCCCATCGGCAGCCGGGCCTCGTTCTTCCCGGACTGGAGGTAGCGGCCGGCGGCCAGCACCGTGCCGTCCTCGCGGATGACGAAGGCGCCGTCCAGGACGGCGAACGTCTTCAGCGCGTCGCGGATGGTGGGGTCCATCACGTTGCGCTCCGACTCGCTCATCCCCTGGAACGGGTTCAGCGTGATCTGGCGGCTCTGCTCCATCACCGTGGAGGACGCCCCGACCACGAAGATGGTCCCGACGGCGTGCCCCTCGTAGCCCTGGGCGCCGATCTCGAGGGCCACGTGGATCACCTGCTCCATGACCTGGGCGCTGTGGGACTCGGGGAGGTCGAGGGCGTTCACCTGCACCCGGTCCTCGTCGTCGTCGGCGCCGATGCGGATGCGGACGAGCGTGTCGAGGCTGCGGTCGTGGCCGGCGAGCGCCAGCACCGTGTCCCCCTCCTTCACGAGCCCCTCGCTCTGGCAGGCCACGAGCGCCACCCGGACCTTCTCCACCCGGGAGTAGCCGAAGGGGGGGATGGTCACCGCCGCGTACTTCCGGTTGGCCAGCTGCTGGGCGAGCGCCTCGGTGGTGACCGCGTAGACCAGCTTCCGCTTGATGGGGCGCCCCCGGAGGTCGCTGGTCGCCAGCGGCGTGTCGGAGACGTAGACGAGCCGGTCCACCTCCGGCCGGGCCGCCAGGGCCAGCGCCGTCTTGACGAACGCCCGCTCGATCCGTCCCTCGGCCATGCACCCGGTCTAGCACGTCCCGACCTCCTTGACAGGGGGGCGGGGGGTGACTAGCCTCCCCGTTCCTTTTTCCACGCCGGTCCCGGCGTGGGCCGCGGTCGAGAGGGGTAGGCGCTTGAACAAGAAGGACCTGAAGCGGTTCAAGACGATGCTCGAGGAGTCGAAGCGGCAGCTGCTCGCCTCGGCGAAGAAGACCCTGTCGGAGGAGTCGAGCTTCGACACGAACGAGCTTCCCGACGAGCTCGACCAGGCGTCGAGCGAGTACCAGCAGTCGATGATCTTCCGCCTGCGCGACCGGGAGAAGTTCCTGCTCGCCAAGATCGAGAAGGCGCTCGGGCGCATCGAGGCCGGCAACTTCGGCATCTGCGAGCGCTGCGAGGAGGAGATCTCCCCCAAGCGGCTCGAGGCCCGCCCCGTGACCACGCTCTGCATCCGCTGCAAGGAGGAGCAGGAGCAGGCCGAGAAGAGCTTCGGCTAGCCCCGCGGGGCGTCAGCCCTCCACGCGGAGGAGCTGCATCCCGAGCAGCACCTGGTCCCCCACGCCGATCTCGGTGGGGCCGTTCACCCGCACGAAGGTCCCGTTCGAGCTGCCCAGGTCGGCGAGCGTCACCGCCGCCTCGCCCACGTCGACGCGTGCGTGGCGACCGGAGACGTAGCGGTCGCCCGGGAACGCGACCTCGCCCGCCTCGCGCCCGATGGCGTTCGCGCCGGCCCGGAGCGGGAAGACCTCCCCGATGCCGCCGCCCTCGAGCAGCTGGAGCAGCCGGGCCCGGTAGCCGGGGTCGGGCGACCCCCAGGGCGACGCGCCCGCGCCCGCGGCGGGCCGGGGCATGGGCTCGAGCCGGAGGAGCTGCCGCCCCAGCCGGATCTCGTCGCCGAAGGTGAGGGCGCGGGGGGCCCGCAGCCGCAGGAAGGTCCCGGAGCCGCTCCCCAGGTCCTCCACCCGGATGCGGCCGTCGCGCACGGTGAAGGCGGCGTGGCGCGGGGAGACCGAGCCGTCGTCGGGGAGGAGGAGGTCGCCCTCCTTCCGCCCGCAGATCGTGACCTCCCGGTCGAGCGGGTGGGTGGCGCCGGGCTGGCCGTCGTGCCGGACCCGGACGAG
>DAOMFN010000324.1:0-3138 GCA_035429785.1 Anaeromyxobacteraceae bacterium | reverse complement strand
CAGCCGCGGGGGCAGCCGGCTTGGCCGCCGGCGCAGGCTTGGGCGGCGGGGGCGGTGGCGGCTTGCGGGGCTCGGGCGGCAGGTAGGTCATCGCCGGCGCGTCCCAGCGGCGCTGGGCGACGAGCTCCCGGACCAGCGAGCCGAGCGGGGCCCGGGGGATGTACGGGGCCCCCTTCACGACCTTGTAGACCGGGAAGGGCTTCAGCGGGTCGGCCCAGCGGAAGACCAGGTTGCGGACCGAGCGCTGGGTGGCCTCGAACTCGCGGGTGTGCTGGATGGCGCCGGTCGGGCAGGGCTCGACGCACAGGCCGCAGAACATGCACTTCGCCTCGTCGATGTCGAACTGGGTGACCACGCGCTGCTTGGGGTTCGCCGGGTCCTTCTCCAGCTCGATCTGGATGCAGCTGATGGGGCAGGCGCGCTCGCAGGCCTGGCAGCCGGTGCAGATGTCGACGTCGACCTCCAGGAAGCCGCGGTAGCGGGGCGGCAGCGCGTCCTGGATGGGCACCTCGATCCGGTCCGGGTACTGGACGGTGATGGGCCGGCGCAGCACCTGCGACAGGGTCACCGACATCCCGTGCCAGAACGACTTCACGGTATCGCGGATGTTGCCGACGTATTCGCTGGCGGTCGTGGACATGGGGGCGCGGTTCCTACCAGTTCGAGAGGTCGACGCGCTCGTGCGCGATGAGCGAGACGTTCTTGCGGGTCTGCACGAGGAAGCGCCAGGTCACGAAGAGGGTGGCGGCGAGGACCGCGAGCGCGGTGATCCGCTCCACCACCGGGAACCAGGTGGCGATCATCTGCCAGAGCAGGGTGAAGACCAGCGCGGCGAAGCCGGCCGGCACCAGGTACTTCCAGCACAGCGTCATCATCTGGTCGATGCGGATGCGGGGGAGCGTCCAGCGGATCCAGATGATCACGTTGACGAGGAACAGGGTCTTCAGCGCGAAGACGCCCAGCGAGACGTACTGGAGCGCCCACCAGCCGAAGGCCGGGAACGGGCCGGAGCCACGCGCCGCCGCCCAGGTCTGCGTGGTGACGCCGGGGATCTGCCAGCCGCCCAGGAAGAGGGTGGTGGCGACCGCGCCGATGATCCAGAGGTTGGCCCACTCGACCATGAAGTAGAGGGCGTAGCGGAAGCCCGAGTACTCGGAGAAGTAGCCCGCCACGAGCTCCGACTCGGCCTCGGCCAGGTCGAAGGGCGTGCGGTTTCCCTCGGCGAGCTGGGAGATGAAGAGGATGACGAAGGCCACCGCGGCCGCCGGGTTGCGGAAGAAGAACCACTCCCAGGGCCAGCCGCCCTGCGCCTGGATGAGCCCCTGCGTGGAGAGCGTCCCGGCCATGAGCACGGGGACCATGATGGCGAGGCCGGCCGGGATCTCGTAGCTGCTGATCTGGGCGGTGGCGCGGATGGCGCCGAAGAGCGACCACTTCGAGTTGGAGGACCAGCCCGAGAGGATGGTCCCCACCACGATGAACGCGGTGACGGCCAGGATGTAGAAGATGCCCACGTCGAGGTCGGCCACCACGATGGCCTGGCCGGCCGGGAGCGCCACCATCACGAGCACCATGCCGACCACGAGGAAGTAGGGCGCCGAGCGGAAGACCAGCGCGTCGGCCTCGCCCGGGACCAGGTCCTCCTTGAAGAGGAGCTTCACCGCGTCGGCCAGCCACTGCAGGAAGCCGGCGGCGCCCACGCGGTTCGGGCCGATGCGGCTCTGCATGCGGGCCGCGACCTTGCGCTCGTACCAGGAGAAGATGCCGCTGGCGATGGCGGCGAAGGTGAACATGACGATGCCGGCCACGAACAGGGCGATCGCGTAGGTCCACGGCGTGCCGCCCCAGGTGGCCGGGTCGTGGCCGAGCTTCTCGCGGATGAACGCGTCGAGGAGCGGCTTCTGGACCATGGGGATGACGAAGACGAGGAGGCTCGCCAGCAGCGCGGTGATGCCGAGCAGTGCGCCCAGCGTCGCGCCGAGGAGGAGCTTCTTCGTGCCGGGCTTCGGGAAGGCGAAGGAGAACTGGGACATGGCTTAGCGATCCGTCTCGGGTGCCACGACGTCGAGGGAGGCGATGAGGGCGACGAGGTCGGCGACCATGAGCCCCGGGGAGATGTCCTCGATGATGCCCATCGCCATGAAGGAGCCGGTGCGCGCGCGGACGCGGTAGGGCCGCTCGGTGCCGTCGGCGACCAGGTAGTAGGCCATCTCGCCGCGGGCCGACTCGACCCGGGACTGCACCTCGGAGGCCTCCGGCTTCGGCTTGCGGGGGACCTTGGCGGTGATGTCCCCCTCGGGCATCTTCTCGAGCGCCTGTCGGACGATGCGCGAGGATTGGGCCATCTCGAGGACGCGGACGTAGTAGCGGTCGAAGCAGTCCCCCACGTGGCCGGCCCAGCCGCGCCCCACCGGGACCTCGAACTGGAAGTCGGGGTAGGCGCCGTACGGGGCGTCCCGGCGCAGGTCCCAGTCCACGCCGCTGCCGCGCAGGTTGGGGCCGGAGAGGCCGTAGTCGATGGCCTGCTCGCGGGAGATGACCGCCACCCCGCCCAGGCGCTTCTTGTAGATCTCGTTGAAGGAGATGAGCCGGTCCCACTCCTGGATCGAGGAGTCGAGCCGGTCGAGGTAGCGCAGCACCTTGTCGCGCCAGCCCTCGGGAACGTCGAAGGCCACCCCGCCGATGCGGTGGTAGTTGTAGGTGAGGCGCGCGCCGCAGAGGGCCTCGAGCAGGTCGTTGATGATCTCCCGCTCGCGGAGCGCGTAGACGAGGGGGGTGACCGCGCCGATGTCGGTGGCCATCGTGCCGATGGAGACGAGGTGGCTGGCGATGCGGTTCAGCTCGCAGGAGATGGCGCGCAGGTACTGGGCCCGCTTCGGGACCTCCAGCTTGAGGAGCTTCTCGACCGCGATCGCGTAGCCCTCGTTCGCGAACATCGCGGCCAGGTAGTCGATCCGGTCGGTGTAGGGCATGTACCCGGGGTAGCCGACCATCTCGCCGATCTTCTCCAGCGAGCGGTGCAGGTAGCCGATGTCCGGGATGGCCCGCTTCATCACCTCCCCGTCGGTCTCGACGAGGAAGTTGATGTCCGGGATGGCCCGCTTCATCACCTCCCCGTCGGTCTCGACGAGGAAGTTG
>DAOMFN010000323.1:0-3145 GCA_035429785.1 Anaeromyxobacteraceae bacterium | reverse complement strand
TCGAGTACCTGCGCTGCCGCGCCCGGCGCGGACGGGTCGATCTCGCCGACCTGCTCCGGAAGCTCGCCGGCCGGGGGGTGACCACGCTGCTCGTCGAGGGAGGCGCCGGGGTCGCCGGCAGCCTCCTCGAGGCCGGCCTCGTGGACCGGCTCCTGCTCTTCGTCTCCCCGCGCATCGCCGGATCCGGCCCGTCCTGGACCTCCGGCCCGGGCGCGCGCCGCCTGGCCGCGGCGCTCCCGGTGGCCGGCCTCGCGGTCGAGCGGGTCGGGGGCGACCTCCTCCTCTCCGGCCGCCCCGCAGCGAAAGGTGATCGGCCCCCCCGCGTGGGCTAGGATCCCGGCGCGATGTTCACCGGACTGGTCGCCGACGTCGGGGTGGTGGAGCGGGTCGAGCCGCGGGCCGGAGGCGCGCGCATCGTGATCCGGCCCGGGGCGCTGCCGGTCGACGCGCTCGAGCCCGGGGAGAGCGTCGCCTGCAACGGCGCCTGCCTCACCGTGGTCGAGCGCGGGAACGGCCGCATGGCGTTCGACGCCGTGCCGGAGACGCTGGCCCGCACCACGCTGGGCACCTGGCGGGCCGGGACCCGGGTCAATCTGGAATTGGCGCTGCGACTCTCCGACCGGCTGGGCGGCCACCTCGTGCAGGGGCACGTGGACGCGGTGGGGAAGGTGATCTCCCGGGCCGCCGAGGGGCAGGGCGCGCGGCTCACCGTCGAGCTGCCGGCCTCGATCGCGCCGCTCGTCGCCGGGAAGGGCTCCATCGCCGTGGACGGGGTCTCGCTCACCGTCGCCGCCGTCGGGCGGGACCGGTTCGAGGTCGCCCTCATCCCGGAGACGCTCTCCCGCACCGTGCTCGGCGAGGCCGGGCCGGGGACCGCGGTCAACCTGGAGGCGGACGTGGTGGCGCGACACGTGGCCCGCCTCCGCGAGTTCGCCGGCGCGGCCGGCGTGACGGAGGCATCCTTGAGGGACTGGGGCTACGGGGAGGGGGCGCGATGATCCGCCACTCCGAGCACGCGGTGGAGCGGATCGAGGCGGCCATCGAGGCGCTCCGCAAGGGCAAGATGATCATCCTCGTCGACGACGAGGACCGCGAGAACGAGGGCGACCTCTGCATCGCCGCCGAGAAGGTCACGCCGGCGGCCGTGAACTTCATGGCCCGGTACGGACGCGGGCTCATCTGCCTCGCCATGACCGACGAGAAGGCCCGGTCGCTCGACCTGCCGCTCATGGTCCCGGAGGGGCAGAACGCCTCCAGCTTCGGCACCGCCTTCACCGTCTCCATCGAGGCCCGCCGCGGGGTCACCACCGGCATCTCGGCCAAGGACCGGGCCCACACCATCCTCACCGCCGTGGCCAAGGATGCGCGGGCCAGCGACCTCGTCCGCCCCGGGCACGTCTTCCCGCTCCGCGCGCGCCCCGGCGGCGTGCTCGTCCGCGCCGGGCAGACCGAGGGGTCGGTGGACCTCGCCCGGCTCGCCGGGCTCACCCCGGCGGCGGTCATCTGCGAGGTGATGAGCGACGACGGGACGATGTCCCGGATGCCGGAGCTGGAGAAGCTCTCCCGGGAGCACGGCATCCCCATCGCCTCGGTCGCCGACCTCATCCACTACCGGATGACCCGCGACTCCCTCGTGCGGCGCGCCGCGGAGGCGCCGCTCCCCACCGCCTACGGCAAGTTCACCGCGGTGGCCTACGACAACGACGTCGACCGCCACCAGCACGTGGCGCTCGTCATGGGTTCCTGGAGGTCGGGCCAGCCGGTGCTCGTGCGCGTGCACTCGAAGTGCCTGACCGGCGACGTCTTCGGCAGCGAGCGCTGCGACTGCGGCCCCCAGCTCCACGCCGCCCTGCGCCAGATCGCCCGCGCCGGCAAGGGCGTGCTCGTCTACCTCGACCAGGAGGGTCGCGGCATCGGCCTCGTGAACAAGCTGAAGGCCTACAACCTCCAGGACCAGGGGCTCGACACCGCCGAGGCCAACGTGAAGCTGGGCTTCAAGCCCGACCTCCGCGACTACGGCATCGGCGCCCAGATCCTCCGCGACCTGGGGGTGGGGAAGATGCGGCTGCTCACGAACAACCCGAAGAAGATCGTCGGGCTCGAGGGCTACGGCCTCGAGGTCGTGGAGCGCGTGCCCATCGAGACCCCGCCGTCGCGCCGCAACCTGGACTACCTGCGCACGAAGCGGGACAAGATGGGGCACCTGCTCACGCTGGCCCCGGCGCGCCGCCGCAAGGGCGGCTCCACGCGCCGCGGACCCAAGGGAGGGACGTCATGAGGGTGATGGAGGGAAACCTGGTCGGCGAGGGGCTGCGCTTCGCGCTGGTCGTGTCGCGGTTCAACTCGCTCGTCACCGAGCAGCTGCTCTCCGGGGCGCTCGACGCCCTCCGCCGGCACGGGGTCGATGCGGCGACGGTGGACGTCTACCGCTGCCCCGGGACGTTCGAGATCCCGGCGGTGATCCGGCGCGTCGCACGCAGCGGGCGGTACGACGCGGCGGTGGCGCTCGGCGCGGTGATCCGCGGCGGCACGCCCCACTTCGAGTACGTGGCGAGCGAGGTCTCGAAGGGGGTCGCCCAGGTCTCCATGGAGGCCGAGTGCGCGATCGGGTTCGGGGTGCTCACCTGCGACACGATGGAGCAGGCGCTCGAGCGCGCCGGCGTGAAGGGCGGCAACAAGGGGGCGGAGGCGGCCGTGGCCGCCATCGAGCAGGCCAACCTCTTCCGCGCCCTCGCCGGCGCGAAGTAGCGCTCGACCATGGCCCACACCCGCCGCACGAAGGCCCGGGAGCGCGCCCTCCAGGCCCTCTACCAGATCGACGTCGCCGCCACCGACCTCGACGAGGCCCTGGCCCGCTTCTGGCCCAGCTTCGAGCCGGTCGAGCGGGAGGTCCGGGAGGGGGCCGAGGAGCTCGTGCGGGGCGTCGCCGCGCACCGCCGGGAGATCGACCTCGCCATCGAGGAGGTCTCGACGAACTGGCGCCTCGACCGCATGGCCAAGGTCGACCGCAACGTGCTGCGCCTCGCCGTCTTCGAGCTGCGCTGGCGCGACGACGTCCCGGTGAAGGTGGCGATCAACGAGGCCATCGAGCTGGGCAAGAAGTACGGCAGCGAGAGCTCGGCGTCCTTCGTGAACGGGGTGCTCG
>DAOMFN010000322.1:0-3192 GCA_035429785.1 Anaeromyxobacteraceae bacterium | reverse complement strand
GGCGGGGGAGGCCTCGAGCGAGCCGCCTCCGCAGGGGCGCCGGATCCGGTTCACTCGGGGCGAAGGCGTGCTCCGGCGCGCGAAGGCCGGAGCACGCCCGGGCCCCGAGGACCAGCGGCGCAGCGAGACGGCGCTCCCCCGACCGGCGGCGCGAACCGTCCATCGTCACCGGCCTCGCCGATCCACTCGCCTCCTCGATGTCAAGTCCCGCCCGCGCGATTGCGCGCCGCGTCGCGAAGGCGCCCGTTGACCGCGCCTCGGGCGGGCACCTACCATGCGTCGGAGAGGAGCGCTCCTGACCGTCGCCGCGCAGAGAGTCCGATGTGAGACCCCGGTCATCGAGCTGGCCCGGGCGCGCGACGCGCGTCGCCTCGTCGAGTACACGCGCCGCACGCGGCAGGTGATCGACGCGAACAAGCGGGCGCTGGGCCGCCTCTTCCAGACCGGGCTCATCTACTCGCGCGTGGGCTCGCGCCTGGCCCGCGACCTGCTGCTCGCCCACCAGCACCTGCTCAAGGTCGCCGACCTGCTGGCGCGGCTGGGCGAGGTCGAGTCGCCGGAGCGCTTCGACGCCGAGTCGGTCTACGACGAGGTGCAGGCGCTGCTGGCGCGGACCACCGCGCTCACCGCCCGGTCGGAAGGCATCCTGGCGCGGCGGTAGGACCCGCGCGCCCGGGCCCCGGTCACTCGGCCCGCGGCCCTTCCTCCACGATCACCGACCGCGGGAAGTTGCCGTAGTTCTCCATGCACTCGCGGGCCGTGCCGCGCACCCAGATGCTCACGGTGTGGTGGCCGGCGCCGACGCGGTTGAAGAGCGTGGCGACCGTGACCGGGGAGGATCCACCGGCGCTGTTGGGCGGCACGTAGACCACCGCGCGCCCGCCGCCGCCCTCGCGGTCGGTGTCCGGCTTGCCGTCCACCCGGAGCTGGAAGTCGCAGAAGGTCCCGGGCTCGCCCATGGCGTCGACGTGGGTGTTCCAGGTCAGGATCACCGCCGACCCGGCGGAGGCCTTGGTGAAGCTGCCGAGGTCGCGCAGCGGGGCGTAGCGGGCCGTCACCGACGACGTGTCGCTGCCCTCGGAGTACTCGATGCGACGGCGGGGCGCCGCCGCCTCGGTCACCCGCGCCTCGAGCGACTGGATGCGCTCCTTCGTCTGCACGTCCGACTCGGCCACGGCCACCTTCACCTCGCCGATCTGGGACTGCTGGACGAGCGCCGCGCCCTGGAGGGCCGCCTGCCCCGTCTCCACCTGCTTCACCTTCTGGGAGAGCTCGCGGATGGCGTTGTCGACGTCGGTGGCCTTGAGGTCGGTCCCGTCGGGCTGGAAGGCGAGCTGCCGGGCGCTCTTGGCGCCCGACCCGAAGTACCAGGCGGTGGCCGGCACGGCGATGAGGATGCCGAGCACGAGCCAGCCGGCGGCGGTGAGGAAGGTCTTCATGGCGAGGGCGCGAATTGGAGCACGGAGGCCGGGCGGAGTCGAGTCCCTCCCGATCAGCGTGCCGCCGGCGGGGGGGCCGCCGCCTTCTCGATCCGCGAGAGGACGGCCGGATCGGCCGGGAGGAGCCCGGAGGCGGGGAGGCGCGGCACGAGCGTCCGCCAGGCGGGATCGAGGGCGTACGCGCGGGCGAAGAGGGGGAGGGACTTCTCCACCTCGCCGGCCATGGCGAGCGCCGCGGCGTACCAGAACACCACCTCGGCCGAGTCGGGCATGAGCTTCATCGCCGCTCCGTACTCCCGCTCGGCCCCGGCCATGTCCTTCCTCTCCACCGCGAGGTCGCCGGCGTTCATGTGGCGGTACGCGCGCGCGACGTGGAGCAGGCGGCGCAGTTCCTCGAGGGGTCGCGGGTGGTCCTCCACGCGCAGGTCGAAGATCCGGTCGGCCCAGGGGCGGCCGCTCGGCGTGCCGGGCACCACGATGAGGGCGGCCGACTGCTGGCCGCGGATGTCGCCCCCCACCGCCTGCGCCGCCTCGAGCGCGACCAGCATCCGCTCGGCGAGGTCGCCCTGCGCGGCCTCGAAGGCCTTCGACATCGCCGGCCAGACCGTGTCGTTCGCCATGAGGTTCGCCTGGACCGCGTAGCCCGCGCCGACGTGGTGGCCGGCGGCCTGGATGTCCTTCTTCCCGGTGTGGGCCGCGACCCGCCCCTTCGCGTCGACCATCCCGACCTGCCGGACCTCCCGCTCCGGGTCGGCGGCGAGGAGCCCGGCGAGCGCCTCGGGCGCGCTCTTGCCCGCGCGCATGAGCTCGAGCCCGAGCGGCCCGTAGGCCGGGTCGACGAAGGACTGCGTGGCGACCGCGCCCACGCCGGCCTCGGCCCAGGTCACGCTCGAGCCGACCGAGAACCAGTGGGACTGGACGGCGACGCCGAGGTCGCCGGTGACCGGGTCGCGGGCGACGATGGAGTAGGTGTGGACCGGCCGGCGCGGGGTCTCGGGCGCGGCGGCGATGGCCAGGGCGGCGAGGGCGAGGGGTGCGAGGGTCATGGCGAGACTCTATAACGGGGAGACCCATGGCCCACGACCGCGCCGCTGCCTGGACGCTCCTCTGCGAGTTCACGAAGTCCCAGCCTCTCCGCCGGCACGCCCTCTCGGTGGAGGCGAGCATGCGGGCACTGGCCCGGAGCCGCGGCGTCGCCGACCCCGCCGAGGTGGAGACCTGGGGCCTGGTGGGGATGCTCCACGACTTCGACTACGAGCGCTACCCCACCGCGCAGGACCACGTCTGGCGGGGCATGGAGATCCTGCGCGAGCGGGGCTGGCCCGAGGCCGTCGTCCGGGGCATCGGGGCCCATGCCTCCTACACCGGCATCGAGCCCTCGACACCGATGGAGCGGGCCATCGTCGCGGCCGACGAGCTCTCCGGGTTCGTCGGGGCCTGCGCGCTCGTGCGGCCGTCGAAGCGGATCGCCGACGTTCCCGTGGAGTCGGTGCTGAAGCGGATGAAGGAGAAGGCCTTCGCGCGGTCGGTGGATCGCGGGGAGATCGTGCGCGGCGCGGAGCTGTGGGGGACGCCGCTGCCGGAGCTGGTGGCGCTGGTGCTCGCGGCGCAGGTCCCGATCGCCGAACGGGTCGGGCTCGCGGGAACGGTCCCCGTCGACCTGCCCGACGCGCCGGCGCCGCCCGCTCCGTAGACACGCCCCCGCCGGCTGCACGCGAGTGCGCTCCGGCCTGCGCGTGTGGCCCGCTCCCGC
>DAOMFN010000321.1:0-3216 GCA_035429785.1 Anaeromyxobacteraceae bacterium | reverse complement strand
CGAGGAGCCACTCCCGCCCCTGGAGGGGGCGGGCCGCGTCGAGCGGGGCCCCGGTGGTCCAGGAGGTCCAGGTGGCCTCGGCCTGCGCGGCGAGCAGGGCCTCCACGTCGGCGCGGATGCGCGAGAGGTCGTCGGGAACGGGGGCGGGGGCCGGGGCGGCGGCGGGAGCCGGAGGGCGCGCATCGCCGGATCCGGCATCCGGCGCGTGGGCGCAGGCCACGGCGAGGCAGACCGCCGGCCCCAGGAGTCCCCGAAGGGCGCCCGCGAGCGGTCGGGGAATGGAAGAGGGCGCCGTCACGGCGCGCATCGTAGCAGGGGCGGGAGCCGGCGGGCCCGGTTAAGCTCCCATCGTGGCCCCCGATCGCAGGGAGATGGCCCGGGCGCGCGCCCGGATGCAGGGTGCGCTGCGCTCCCACCTCGCCGCGCGCGGCTTCGACGAGGTGGAGACCCCGTGCCTCGTCCCCGCGCCGGGCATGGAGCCGCACATCGCCGCCTTCGAGGCCCCGTTCGTGCCCGAGGGCGGCGGCCCGGCGATCCCGCTCTGGCTGCACTCGAGCCCCGAGTACGCCATGAAGCGGCTGCTCGCCGACGGCTTCGAGCGCATCTTCCAGCTCGCGCGGGTGTTCCGGAACGGCGAGGTCTCGGCCACGCACAACCCCGAGTTCACGATGCTCGAGATGTACCGGGTGGGCACCGACCACGAGGGGATCATGTCCGACCTGGAGTCGGCGGTGGAGGCCTGCGCGCGCGCCCTCCACCCGTCCGGCGGCACGCGCTTCGACCGGGGCGGGGCCGCTCTCGACCTCGCCGCGCCCTTCGAGCGGCTGCGGGTGGCCGACGCCTTCGCCCGCGTGGGCGTGGACCTCGTGGGCGCGGGCGGCGACGCCGGGAGGCTCCGGGCCTCGGCCCGCGCACGCGGGATCGACGCCGGGCCGGACGGGGAGGGCTTCGACGACGCCTTCTTCCGGATCTTCCTCCACGCCGTCGAGCCGGGCCTGGGGCACGGACGCCCGGTGTACCTCACCGACTGGCCGGCCTCGATGGCGGCGCTGGCCCGGCTGCGGCGGGACGACCCGCGCTGGGCGGAACGCTTCGAGCTCTACGCGGCGGGGTTGGAGCTCGCGAACGGCTTCGCCGAGCTCACCGACGCGGCCGAGCAGCGGCGCCGGCTCGAGGAGGAGCGGGCGCTGCGGAGGCGGCTCGGGCGTCCGGCCTACCCGCTCGACGAGCGCTTCCTCGAGGCCGTGGGGCGCATGCCCGCGGCGGGAGGCGTGGCCCTCGGGCTCGACCGGCTCCTCATGCTGCTCACCGGGGCGGAGCGCATCCGGGACGTCCTCCTCTTCCCCGCGGAGGACTTCGTCCGGCGCGGTCCGTGACCGCGCAGGGCGGGGTCGCCGCGGGGCCCGGGACCGTCAGTCCGGGACCCGGACGACGAGGCACTTGAGATAACGGCTCTCGGGCATCCCCAGCCGCTCCGGGTGGTCGCGGCCGGCTCCGCGCCGCTCGATCACCTGCACGGCCCGCCCGGCGTCTGCGGCCGCGTCGCGCACCAGCTCCTCGAAGGCCTCGGCGGAGACGTGGTAGCTGCAGGAGGCGGTGACGAGCACGCCGCCCGGGCGCAGGATCTGGAGCGCCCGGAGGTTCACCTCCTTGTAGCCGCGCCGCGCCGCGTCCACGGAGGCCTTGTTCTTCGCGAAGGCGGGCGGGTCGAGGACCACCGTGTCCCAGGTGCGCCCCTTCTCGGCCTCGTCGCGGAGGAAGTCGAAGGCGTTGGCCTCCTCGACGCGCAGGTTCGCGGCCCGGTTGAGCGCCGCGTTCTCCCGGAGCTGGGCCGCTGCCTGCGGCTGCATCTCCACCGCCACCACCTCGTCGGCACCGGCGCAGAGCTGCAGCGCGAAGCCGCCGGCGTAGGAGAAGCAGTCGAGCGCGCGCCCCCGGGCCCAGGCCCCGGCCCGCAGGTGGTTCTCGCGCTGGTCGAGGAAGGCGCCGGTCTTCTGGCCCGCGAGCAGGTCGAGCCGGAACCGGACCGCCCCCTCCCGCACCTCGACCGGGCCCGGGTCGGATCCGAGGAGGACGCCCTTCACCTGGGAGAGCCCCTCCAGCTCCCGCACCCGGACGTCGTTCCGCTCCAGGACGGCGCGGAGCCCCAGCTCGCGCGCGAGGAGCTGGGCGAGGAGGTCCTTCCGCCGGTCGGTGCCCGGGACGAGCGTCTGGATCACCCCGACGTCCCCGTAGCGGTCGGCCACCAGTCCGGGCAGGAGGTCGGACTCTCCGTGAACGGCCCTCCAGAGCGTCTCCTCCCCGTAGGCCCGGCGGCGCAGGTCGGCGGCGGCGGCGATGCGCCGGGCGAGGAACGCCTCGTCGACGGGCTCCTCCTCGCGGGTGAGCAGGCGCACCGCGATCTGGGAGCGCTCCGACCAGAAGGCCTTGCCGAGGAAGCGCCCCCGGCCGTCGACGAGCGCGACCACGTCGCCCGTGGCCGCGCCGGCCGCCGAGGCCACGTCGGAGCGGTACACCCAGGGGTGGCCGCGCTGCAGCCGCTCCGCTCCCTTGCGGGAGAGGGCGACGACCGGCTCGTCGAACGTGCTCGCCACGGGGGCTTCCCTCACCGCGCCCGCAGGTACTGCCGGGGCCACGGGCCGTCCAGGCCGAGCTCGCGGGCGGCGCGCAGCGGGAACTGGGGATCCCGGAGCAGCTCCCGGGCGAGGAGCACGACGTCGGCCTGCCCGCTGCGGATGACCGTCTCCGCCTGGGCGGGCGAGGTGATCATCCCCACCGCCGCGGTGGCCACGCCGGCGTCGCGCCGGATGGCCTCGGCGAAGGGCACCTGGTAGCCGGGGCCGGCGGGAATGCGCGCGGTGGCCACGTTCCCGCCCGAGGAGCAGTCGACGAGGTCCACCCCGAGCTCGCGGACCTGCCGCGCGAGCTCGACCGTCTGCGGCAGGTCCCAGCCGCCCTCGGTCCAGTCGGTGCACGAGACCCGCAGGAGGAGCGGCAACCGGTCGGGCCACACCCGCCGCACCGCCTGGACGACCTCCCGGACGATGCGGGTGCGGTTCTCGAGAGAGCCGCCGAAGCGGTCGGTGCGGTGGTTCGAGAGGGGCGAGAGGAACTCGTGGAGGAGGTAGCCGTGGGCGGCGTGGATCTCGACGGCCTGGTACCCCGCCGCGAGGGCCCGGCCCGCCGCCGCCGCGAACGCCGCCACGACGCCGGCGA
>DAOMFN010000320.1:0-3218 GCA_035429785.1 Anaeromyxobacteraceae bacterium | reverse complement strand
GGCGGCTCCCGCCCCGGTCGCCTCATCGCCCCCGGTCGCCGCCCCCGCGGCCGCGACGTCCGCGGTCCCAGCGCCGGCCTCCGGTGCACTCCCGCCGACCGCGTGCCCCGAGGGATGCCGCAAGGACGTGGACTGCAAGGGGGACCGGATCTGCGTGAAGGGGGAGTGCGTCGACCCACCGCCGCGGCGGTGACGGCGGCGGCAGGCCTTCACCGCAGGGCATCCTCGAGGAATCGAAGGAGCCGGGGCCAGGAGTCGGCGTTCGCCGCGGCGGTGCCCTCCGGGGTCCCGCCCAGGTCCAGCACGAGGGGGCTCCCCGGAACGACGGTGTGGGTGAGCGTGGTGGGCTGGTACCCGTCCTGCAGGAGGTGTCCCGCGCCGGAATAGGTGAGGGCCGTCACCGGGAAGGGGAAGCGCGCCGAGGAGAGCCGGGCGGCGATCCGGTCGACGAAGGCGTCCGATGGCCAGACGGCGTCGGCACCTCCGCCGAGGAGGAGGACCGGGCCCCGGATCCGCTCGACGGGGATCGTCGCCGCCTCGACCGCAGCATCGGGGGCCGCGGCCAGTGAGCCCGCGTAGACCTCCCGGAACGCGAATGGCGTCCGCTCCTGCATGGCCTGCCCGAGCCGCGACTCCTGGTCCGCGGTCATCGCGATCGGGAGGAAGGGCACCGGCGCACCCCCGAGGGTCCACGCCGGCGCGCCCGGGTCCGGACCCTCGCCCGGCCAGGCCACCGCGCTCGGCACGCTGGCGGCCACCGCGCGGACCCTGCCCGGCCAGGTGGAGCCGATCAGCAGCGCGAGCTCGGCGCCGCGCGAGATCCCGAGCAGCGCCTGGGGCCCCGGAACGACCTCCGGGCGCGTGTCGAGCCAGTCGAGCGCCGCGGAGAAGTACTCGAGCGGGATGGACTGGAGCGCCGGGGGCAGCAGCGTTTCCGGCGCGCCGAACCAGGCCAGGGCGAGGACCGGCGCCCGCAGCCGGGAGGCGAGAAGCGCGGCCAGGTCGGACCGCCGGCCGCCCTCCGAGCCGCCCAGGACCACGAGGACGGGGCGGGGCGACGCTCCTTCTGGAAGGAAGAGCGAGCCGGAGATCGGGCCGTCCACCCGGACCTCGCCGACGCCGGCACGGACCGTGAACCTCACCGCCGCGCGGTCGAGCTCCACGCCCCCGTCGCCGAGCAACCGTACGACGACCTCGTCGATCGAGACCACGGGCGTGACCACGGCCGCCGCGGGATCGAGCGCCATCGACCAGAAGAGCCCTTCGCGGCCGGCACGGTCGTAGGAGCCGTCGACCGGTGCGTCGCGGGAGAGGTCGATCGTGCCGTCGGCGTCGCTGACCAGCTCGACCCGGGACGACCAGGTGCCGCCGAACCCGTCGCGGGCGGTGGCGGCCAGCGTGAACCGTCGGCCGGGGGCGAGGCCGCGGGCCCGGATCGTCACCGGCTCCCCGCGCAACACGGCGCCGCCGGGGACCTCGAGGTGGCGCGGCGGTGGCTCGACGGGAAGGGGCACGGACGGGCTCGAGGGGGCGCGGTTGCCCACACGATAGGTCGGGGCGCCCCGGCGCGCGCCGCTCCAGGAGGGGCTTCCCGCTGGCGCGGTCGATGCAGTCGGTTCGCCCAACGGCTTCCGATTGCCGTCGGATCCGGCGCAAGGCAGGCCCTCCGCACGGAGATCGGGCACCGGGCAGCGAGCACTCCGGGCACCGCCCGGCGGAGGTGGCGACGTGAACCGGTACATCCGCGCAGCGCTGGTCGTGACGCTGAGGCTCGGGCTCAGCGTTCTCTGTGGCGACGCCTGGGGCGAGGAGGGCCCACGCGACCGCGGCGGGCGGTCCGAGGCGCTGGTCGAGGCGATCTGGAGCGCACCGTAGCCGGGCCCGTCCCGGGAGGTGATCATGGGACGCACGGCCCACGCGATCCGGACGATGGACCTTCCCACCCTCTTTTCCTTCTTCGGCCTGCCGGTGGAGGAGGGCCTCCTGGAGTCGGCCCGCGAGCAGGTCGCCTCCCGCTTTGCCGAGGAGGTCCAGGAGATCCTGCGGCTGTGCACGCGGCTGCGGGAGAGGGAACGTCACCAGCTCTTCCGGGAGGCGCTGCGCCTCGCCTACGAGAGCGCCCTCCGGGGCCGGGTCCCCGCTGCCGGCTCCCCACCCCGTGAATCCTCGCCGCGCTCCCGGGCTCTCACCGTCCGAGGAGAGCGCGAACGATGACATGGAACGGAACTGCGAGCCGGGTGATCCGGGTGCTGGTCGGGGCGGGCCTCCTGACCCTCACGGTGGTCGGGCCCCACACCCCATGGGGATTCATCGGGCTGGCGCCCCTCCTGACCGGGCTCACCGGGTTCTGCCCGATCTGCAGCCTGCCCGGCGTGCGGGGCTGCAAGCTGCCCGCGAGCTAGCGGCGTCCGGCGGGGCTACCCGTCGAGTCGCCAGGTGACGCGCCCCACCGCGGTGAAGGCCTGCGCCGGGGATCCGAACGTGAGCCCCATGCCGAGGTCGGCGCCGAGCCGGCCGGCGACGAAGCGCACGCCGATCGCGGGGGACACCACGTCGTAGCCGCGCTGGAAGGGCAGGCTGCCCGAGCACTGCGCCACGAGGCGCACCCAGGACGCCGGGACGAAGGCCACCCCGAGCGTGGCGCTGCTCCCGGTGAGCGCCATGTCGGCGTCGAGGACACCCGCGGGCGTGGAAACCGATCCCCAGCTCCAGCTCGCCCGGAAGGACACGCCGCCGAACCAGGCGAGCCACGGGAGCGCCACGCCGCGCAGCGTGATCCCCGGCTGGAAGCCCCAGGTCCGGACCCCCTGCACCTCGTTCGAGGTGGGGAGGAGGACGCGCAGGAAGCCCCCGGCGTCGAGCCGGCGGCCGGGGAGGGAGAGCGGGACCCAGGTCGCACCCACCGTCATGGGGCCGATCCGGGCCTGGCTCTGGGCCTGCGGGCCGCCGGGGACGGACACGAGCAGCCATCGGAAGGCGAGGACGTTGAGCGTCCCGAAGACCTCCAGCGTGCGCACGGGGGCCCAGCTGCCCTCCACCTCGACGGCGCCGCGCTGCAGGCCGTTCCGGGGAGGGAGCGTGATCGGCGGGGCGGAGATGGCCGGCGAGTCCACCACCGTGGCGCCCACGCTCAGGGCGAGCTCCGACCTGGGCTCGGAGCGCCGGATGGCGACGAGGGCGTTGGAGGTGGGCGAGACGATGGAGGCGACGCCGCCGTC
>DAOMFN010000319.1:0-3226 GCA_035429785.1 Anaeromyxobacteraceae bacterium | reverse complement strand
GCCATCGCCCGATTGATCCCCCATAAAGGCGCGATGTGCCTGCTGGACAGCGTTGCCTGCTGGTCAGAGGATCGAATCCGTTGTCTGGCGTCGTCGCACCTGGACCGCACGAATCCGCTGCGCCGGCAGGGACGGGACCGCCGCGGCCGACGCCGGAGCGGCGGGAGCCACCGGAGGGGCAGGCGCCGCGGCCGTGACCGGCACGTCGAGCCGGGCCGCGCCCAGGAAGCCCTTCGACGCCACCTCCCCGTCCTTCCAGAGAGCCCAGCTCGGCAGGCCCCGCTGCCAGGCCCGGAGCATGCGCCAGGCCTCCACCTTGCCGTTCGCGAGGTAGAGGAAGGCCGAGCGCCGGGGGTTCCAGGGATTGGGGAAGGCGACGGCGAGCCCCTCGTCCGGGTCGGCGTGGGTCCGCCCCTGCCAGCGGAAGTAGCCGCGACCGGTCTCGAGCGGCAGGCCGGCGCGGGCCAGCGCCCGCGCGGCGACCGCGTTGTCCTCCGGGCCACCCACGATGACGAGGTCGTGGGTGGCGAGGTCGGCGTCCTGGACCTCCGCGTCGGCGGTCATCGGCGGCAGGACCTCCACGAACGCGTCGGCGACGACGTCGCGCCAGAGGGTGGCGAGGGTCCGGTTGGCCTCGACCTCGCGGCCGGTTCCGCGGACCCAGAGGAGCGCCGAGAAGTCGTCGAGCATCGAGGGGAGCGTGAGCCCGCCGTCGCGGACCACGGGCACGTCGGCGGCGGCGTCGAAGGTGACCCGCACCGGCCGCTCCTTCAGGGCGAAGGTGAACCGGTCCTCGGCGCCGGTGACGTCCGCCTTCTCGTACCGGACGCCCTTCTCCCCGGCGATGGCCACGGCCGCCGCGTAGCGCCAGGGGCGCCGGTGCGAGACCTTCACCGTGAGCGTCCAGCCGTCGCCCGCCGGCGCCGCCTCGGCCGAGACCGCCGGATCCGGGACGTCGGCCGTGTCCACCCAGGGGGAGAGGACGGGCCCCACGTCCCGCCCTGCGATCTTCGACGCCAGGGCCACGAAGTCGGCGGTGGAGAGGGGCTTCTCGGCCGACCGGGCCACGGCGGCGCGGAGGATGCGGGAGAAGGCGGCGTTGCCCACCGCGAGGCGGAGCTGGTGCAGGGCGAAGGTGCCGCGGATGCGCGGGACGCCGTAGGGGGCGTAGCCGTCGTAGGCCGGGCGGGTGGCGGCCGGCGCCCGCACCGGCTCGCGCGCCGAGAGCCAGGAGAGGCGCAGGTCGGCGTCGGAGAGGGCGTCGCGCATCGAGTCCAGCGCCTTCACCGGGTCCTCCGGGAGCCGCTTCAAGAGCGTCCAGTAGGCGGCCGAGCCGCTGGTGAGCCAGTTGTCGGCGTCGGCGGCGGGGAAGATCGTCCCCTCCCAGAGCAGCGCCCGGTCGAAGAGGAGGCGGTCCTTCAGCGCGGCGACGTCGGGCTTGCCCGGCGAGGGCTCGGCCGCCGGCGCGGCGGCCCGGGCGCGCGCCGCCTTCAGGCCGTCGGCCATCACCACCGGGCTGAAGGTGGTGTAGCCGAGCGTGAGGTGGGGGACGGCGTTGGGGAGGTCGGGGATGCGCCCGCCCGGCCACTTCTCCCGGAGCGTGGTCTTGCCGTAGTGGGCCACGAAGACCAGCCGCTCCGCCATCTCGCCGGTGGTGAGCTTCCCGTCGCAGGCGTGCGGCCGGTTCACCGGGGAGGAGGCGAAGAGCCGGACGCCGGCCTCGAGGTCGATCTTCCCCTTGCCGTTCTGCTCGTAGAACCTCCAGAAGGCGATGTCCCGGTTCCAGGCGTTGAAGGCCATGTCGGCCGGCGTGCCGTCGGGCGTCCGGGCGTACTCCGCCCGCACGGCCGGGTCGCGGGTGTTGTTGTTCGCCCAGACGAAGTCCCGGAGCCCGCCCGGCGTGTCGGCGGCGTGTCCCTTCGATCCGGTGCGCCAGAGCTTCCAGGCCTTCGTCCCGAGCAGGAGGTCGGCCCCCTCGTCGGTCTTGGCGTCGGCGATCGTCCAGTCGTTCGTGTAGAGGCCGTTGTTCCGCTCCCGGAGGATGCGGGCCACCTCGTCGATGGAGCCGCCGTACTGCGCCGCCTTGCGGGCCCGGTTGGACTGGGGCGTCCCCTCCGGGGCGAAGGGGGTCTGCCCGACGGTGGTCTCGCCGATGACGATGCCCGAGCCGTTCATGTACCAGTCGGACCCGGAGTGGATGCCGCCCGGGAAGGTCTGCATCACCACGCGGTGCCCCTTCGCCGGGACGACGTCCAGGATGACGTCCCAGTGGACGCCGCTGTAGCCGTTCCACATGAAGAGCTGCCCCATGACGAAGCGGCCGTCGCGGGTGGCGCTCTTCGTGGCCACGAAGGAGGAGCACCGGTCCTTCGCCGCCACCGCCGGGTCGGACTCCTGGTCGGCGTGGAGGAAGCTCTTCCCGGTGATGGCGCTGGGGGAGACGTGCAGGGCCTCGTCGAGCTGGGAGAGGTCCACCGCGCTGTTCAGCGTGACCACGTCGAGCAGGTCGATGGCGCGCCCCTTGAACTTCGCGCCGGCCTTGGCGGCCCCGTCGGCGATGCCCTTCATCTCCTCCAGGTACTCGACGTCGTAGCCGCGCAGCAGCAGCGCGTCGGCGAGCCGCCGCATCCCGTTCCAGCCCCGCTCCGGATCCCCCTTGTCGGCGAGGATGGCGAGCTTCTCGAGGTAGCGGGCGAGCTCGGCGGCGACGAGCTCGCCGTACTGCCGGCCGCGCGGGTAGGGCTCCCCCTCCACGTGCACGAAGATCCAGCCGCCGTCGTCGTAGCGGAAGCCCGGCCCCGACCAGCGCACCTGGGCGAGCGGGACGTAGGCGGTGACGTCCGCCACCTCCTCGATGCGCACGCCGGAGAACGTGGCCGAGCCGGTGGCCTTGCCGTTGCGCCCGAGGTGGAGCGCGACCTGGTCCTTCGCGGTGAGCGCGAAGAAGAGCACCTCGACGCGGCGGCGCGAGTCCCCCGCGAGCGGCGCCGAGCAGTTCGTGAAGGGGAAGCTCCGCATGGCGATGCAGGCGCCGAGCGCGGTGGGGTAGCGGGGCTCCGGGTCCACGCGGACGCCGCGGGTCTCGACGTCGGCCGAGAGCCGGTAGAGCCTCCCGACCTCGAGTTCCACGGGAGCCGAGAGCACCACGGTCTCGCCGCCTCCCTCGGGGGAGGCGACGACCACGGCGGCCGCCCGGGACAGGTCGCCGCCGTCCGGTGCCGCGGCC
>DAOMFN010000318.1:0-3237 GCA_035429785.1 Anaeromyxobacteraceae bacterium | reverse complement strand
GCTCCGCACCCAGTTCGTGGTCGACACCGCGCCCCGTCCGTCCCGCCCCGCGCCCGTCGAGGAGCCGGCTCCCGCCGTCGCCTCCCCCCCGGTTCCGGGGGAGACCCGTCCCAACCCCCGCTACCTCTTCGACACCTTCGTGGTCGGCGAGTCGAACCGCTTCGCGGTGGCCGCCGCCCAGGCGGTGGCGAAGACCCCGGGCCGGGCCTGGAACCCGCTCTTCCTCCACGGCGACTCGGGCCTCGGCAAGACCCACCTCCTCCACGCGATCGCCAACGCCATCCACGCCCAGACGCCGGGTGCGCGGGTCGCCATCGTCACCTCCGAGCGCTACACGAACGACTTCGTCGACGCGCTCAGCCGCAACACGATGGCCGACTTCCGGCGGAAGTACCGGGAGTGCGGCGCGCTCCTCGTGGACGACGTGCAGTTCTTCGCCGGCCGCGACAAGACCGCCGAGGAGTTCTTCCACACCTTCAACACCCTCTACGAGCAGAACGTCCAGATCGTGCTCTCCAGCGATCGCAGCCCCAAGGAGCTGAAGGGGCTCGAGGAGCGGCTCTGCTCGCGGTTCGAGTGGGGGATGCGGGTCCACATCGACACCCCCGAGTTCGAGACCCGGGCGGCCATCCTCAAGAAGAAGGCGCTGGCCGAGCGCATCGACCTCTCCGACGAGGTGGCCTCCCTGCTCGCCACCCACATCAAGTCGAACGTCCGCGAGCTGGAAGGGGCGCTCATGCGCCTCGCCGCCTTCGCGTCGCTCAAGGGGGAGCCCATCTCGGTGGCGCTCGCCCGCGACGTCCTCTCCGACGTCATCCCGCCCCCCGGGTACCGCCCGTCCATCGAGCGCATCCAGGAGGCGGTGGCCTCCCACTACGGCATCACCGTGGCGCGCCTGACGAGCCCCTCCCGGGAGCAGAAGATCGCGCTCCCCCGCCAGGTGGCGATGTTCCTCTGCCGCGAGCTCGCCAAGGAGACGCTCCAGACCATCGCCGAGAAGTTCAACAAGAAGGACCACACCACGGTCATCTCGGCCATCGAGCGGGTGAACGAGCTCTCGGTCACCGACCTCGAGGTGCGCAACGCCGTCGAGGCGCTCCGGCAGAGCGTCACCTCCTGACCGTGGGCGCGTGGATGGCGCGTGGATCCCCCCTGGATCGCGCGGGGGGCGGGCGTGGGCGACCCGGGTGTGCTGATCGGGCCGGACGATCCCCATCCGTCCCCGTCGGCGATCCCGGTCGTTGTCCAGATCGGTTTCCCGAGTCGTTCCGGAGTCCGAGGCCGCTTCTCCACATCCACCGCCCCTCTACGATCGCGACGGATCGGAAAGAAAGATAGGATTCCCATCCCATGGAACTGAAGATCGGCATCCCCGAACTCACCCGCGCGCTGGCCCGCTCCCAGGGCATCGTCGAGAAGAAGAGCACGATGCCCATCCTCTCCCACGTGCTCCTCGAGGCACGGAAGTCGGGAGAGCTGTCGGTCTCGGCCACCGACCTCGACGTCTCGGTCTCCGGCTCGCACGCCGCCGAGGTGGCGAAGGAGGGCGGCATCGCCGTCTCGGCCCGGCACCTCTTCGACATCGTGAAGTCCCTCTCGGGCGAGAAGACCGTCTCGCTGAAGAAGACCGGGAACAACCACCTCGAGATCCGGGCCGGCCAGGCCGAGTTCCGCCTGGTGGGGCTCCCCGCCGAGGACTTCCCGGCGCTCCCGAAGTTCGAGAAGGTCCCCTTCGTCACCGTGGACCCCGACACGGTGCTCGCGCTCGTGGAGCGGACCGCCTTCGCCGCCTCCACCGACGAGACCCGCTACAACCTGAACGGCGTCTTCTTCGAGCCGGTCGAGGGCGCGATGCGCCTCGTGGCCACCGACGGCCACCGCCTCTCGCTCGCCGACGCGGCGGTGGAGGGGGACTTCAAGCTGAAGAAGGGGGTCATCCTGCCCCGCAAGGGCATCGCCGAGCTCCGCAAGCTCCTCTCCGAGGCGCTCGAGGGGTCCGAGGAGAAGCCCAAGGGCGAGCTCGGCTTCGTGGACAGCTCGGCGGTCTTCCGCCGGCCCGGCGTCGTGCTCGTCATGCGGCTCATCGAGGGCTCCTTCCCCGACTACCGCCAGGTCATCCCCAAGGCGGGCGAGAAGGTGGCGTCGGTGGGGCGCGAGCGGCTGCTCCAGACGCTCCGGCGCGTCTCCCTCCTCTCCTCGGAGAAGTCGAACGCGGTGAAGCTCGAGCTCGAGAAGGGGAACCTGCGCATCGCCGCGCAGAACCCCGACCTCGGCGAGGCCCGCGAGGACGTCCCGGTGGACTACGCCGGCGAGCCCCTCAAGATCGGCTTCAACGCGAAGTACCTCATCGACGTCCTCGGCGTCCTCGGCGACGCCGACGTGCGGCTCGAGCTGGCCGACGACCTCTCGCCGGGCGTGGTGCGGCCGGCCGGGGAGGCGGCCGAGCACTTCACGGCCGTCATCATGCCCATGCGCATCTGAGGGCCGTGCGGCTCCTCTCCCTCGCGCTCTCCGACTTCCGCAACGTCCAGGCGGCGCGGATCGAGCCCTCGCCGCGGGCCACCGTGCTCGTCGGGCCGAACGGGCAGGGGAAGACGAACCTCCTCGAGGCCCTCTTCCTCCTGTGCACGCTGCGCCCGCTCCGCGCCGGCCGGCTCGCCGAGCTCGTCCGCTTCGGTGCCGAGCGGGCCCGGGTGGAGGGGGTCTTCGACGGCCCCGGGGGCCTGCGCGAGGTCGCCGTCGAGATCGGGCCGGAGGGGCGCACCGCCTTCCTGGACGGCAAGCCGCTCGGGGCCGGCGACCGGCTCGACGCCTTCTTCGAGGGGCGGGCGGCGGTCTGCTTCTCCCCCGACGACCTCCTGCTCGTGAAGGGCGGTCCGGAGCTCCGGCGCCGCTTCCTCGACCGGGCGGCCTTCAACCGCTGGCCCGCCGTCCTCGCCGAGGCCCGCGACTACCTCCGCGCGCTCCGGGAGCGGAACGCGGCCCTGCGATCGGGGGACCCGGCCGTGGAGGAGAGCTTCCGGGCGCCCCTCGTCCGCGCCGGTGCCCGCCTCGTGGCGCGCCGCCTCGCGCTCGTCGGAGAGCTCGCACCGCGGGTGGAGGCGGCCTTCGCGGCGGTCTCGGGTCCGGAGGGTGCCGCCGCCCGGCTCGCCTACCGACCGGCGGCGGGGATGCCGGCATCGGGCACCGAGGAGGAGCTCGCGGCGCCGGTCGGTAGGGAAAGAGTGTAAGATCGGA
>DAOMFN010000317.1:0-3299 GCA_035429785.1 Anaeromyxobacteraceae bacterium | reverse complement strand
GCGCTGGACCGTTCCCACGGGGCCGTCGACACCCGCTCCACAACGTGGTTTTCTCCCGCGCCATGCAAACCCGCTCCTTCTCCATCGGCCTGACCAGGGCCCGTTCCGTCGCCCTGGCCTCGTCGCGCGTCGCCACCGTCGCCGCCCTCGTCGCCGCGCTCCCCGCCGCCGCGCAGCAGGCACCCGCTCCGGCCGGCGCCGCGTCCCCTGCGGCCCCCGGCGCAGCCTCTGCCGCCGCGTCCGCCGCCCCGGCGCCGCGCCCCTTCACGGTCCAGGACCTCGTCACGCTGCGGCGCGTCTCCGATCCGCGCGTCTCCCCGGACGGCAAGTGGGTCGTCTACGTGCTGCGCTCGACCGACCTCGAGGCCAACCGGGGCCGGACCGACATCTGGATGGTCGGCGTCGACGGCAAGGGGGGCCGGCGCCTCACGACCAGCCCGGAGAACGACTCGGCGCCGCGGTGGGCCCCCGACGGCCGCTCCATCTACTTCCTCTCCGCCCGCGGTGGGGCGCAGCAGGTCTGGCGGCTCCGGCTCGACGGTGGCGAGGCCGAGAGGGTCACGTCCCTGCCGCTCGACGTCTCGAGCTTCCAGCTCTCCCCCGACGGCAAGCAGCTCGTGGTCTCGGCGAGCGTCTTCCCCGACTGCGCCGGGGCGCCCGGCGGCGTCATGGCGTGCACGCTGAAGCGGCTCGACGAGCGCGCCCGCTCCCGCTCCACGGGCCGGCTCTACACCCAGCTCCCGGTCCGCCACTGGGACGAGTGGCTCGACGGGCGCCGCAACCACCTCTTCGCGGTCCCCGTGGCCGGCGGCGAGCCGGTCGACCTCATGAAGGGCATGGAGGCCGATTCGCCCTCCCGCCCCTTCGGCGGCGCCGGCGACTTCGCCTTCACCCCGGACGGCAAGGGTGTGGTCTTCGCGGCGAAGGACGCCGGACGCGCCGAGGCCTGGTCCACGAACTTCGACCTCTGGCTGGTCCCGCTGGACGGGGTGCTCCCTCCCCGGAACCTCACGCCGGACGGCAAGGCGTGGGACGGGCAGCCGGTCTTCTCCCCCGACGGCCGCACGCTGGCCTGGCTCTCGATGGAGGTGCCGGGCTACGAGGCCGACCGCCACCGCATCCTCGTCCGGGGCTGGCCCGACGGCCCGGTGCGCGAGGTGGCGCCCGACTGGGATCGCTCCCCCGCGGAGATCGTCTGGTCGCCGGACGGGCGCTCCCTCCTCGCCACCGCCGACCACCTCGGCACCCACTCCCTCTTCCAGATCGACCTCGCCACCGGGAAGGTCCGCACGCTGGTGGGCCACGGGAGCAACCACGCGCCGCGGCCCGCGACGGGCGGGACCATCGTCTACCAGCACGACGACCTCTCCCGCCCCGCCGACCTCCTCGTCCTGCGCGCCGACGGCACCGAGTCCGCCCCCATCACCCAGGTGAACGCCGAGGCCCTCGCCGGCATCGCCTTCGGGGAGAAGGAGCAGTTCACCTTCCCGGGCTGGAACGGCGAGACGGTGCACGCCTGGATCGTGAAGCCGCCCGGCCTCGACCCGGCGGCCAAGGTCCCGGTCGCCTTCCTGATCCACGGCGGGCCGCAGGGCTCCTTCGGCGACCAGTTCCACTACCGGTGGAATCCGCAGATCTACGCCGCGGCCGGCTACGCCGCGGTGATGGTCGACTTCCACGGCTCCACCGGCTACGGCCGGAAGTTCACCGACTCCATCGGCGGCGACTGGGGCGGCAAGCCGCTCGAGGATCTCCAGAAGGGGCTCGCGGCCGCGGTGCGCCGCTACCCGTTCCTCGACGGGACGCGGGTGGCCGCGCTGGGCGCCTCCTACGGCGGCTACATGATCGACTGGATCGCCGGCGCCTGGCCCGACCGGTTCCGCTGCCTCGTCAACCACGACGGCAACCTCGACGAGTTCCACGCCTACTTCGACACCGAGGAGCTCTGGTTCCCGGAGCGGGAGCACGGCGGCACGCCCTGGCAGGTCCCGCAGGCCTACCAGAAGCACAACCCCGTCAACCTCGTGAAGAACTGGAAGACCCCCATCCTCGTCATCCACGGGGGGCGCGACTACCGCGTGGTCGACACCCAGGGGCTCTCGTCGTTCACCGCGGCGCAGCGCATGGGCGTGCCGAGCGAGTTCCTCCACTTCCCGGACGAGAACCACTGGGTGCTGAAGCCCGCGAACAGCATCCAGTGGCACGAGACGGTGCTGCGCTGGATCGACCGCTGGACGAGGCACTGAGCGGACCCGCCCCCGGAAAATGGAAGGGCCCCGCCGCTCGGCGGGGCCCTCCGTGCTGCGGTCTCGACCGGGAGTGTTACGCCTTCACGATGCAGTCGGTCGGGCAGACGGCGACGCAGGCCATCTCGCCGCCCTGGGCCGCGCACTCGTCGCACTTCTCGGCGTCGATGACGTAGGCGTCGTCGCCCGCGCTGATGGCGGTGTTGGGGCACTCCGGCTCGCAGGCGCCGCAGCTGGTGCAGTCATCGGTCACGATCTTGTTGGCCATTTCGATTTCTCCGTGTTCGGTGTCAAGAAGGGATGGGGACGAGTTGGGGCGCATCCTGCACGTCCCGCGCCAGCCCGGGCCCGGTCCCGGATCCTCGTGTTCCCGGTCGCTTGGCCCTCCAGGCGGTCCGACGGACTTGCGGGATCGGGCCCCGAAACCGCAAAAGGTGCGCGAAAAAACAGGAGAATCTCGGTCCTCTTTCCGCTGCCGTTTCGGGCCTCGACGGCGTGGCGCCGCCCGGATGCCCCCGCTAGGACTGCGGCGAAGGCGGGAGGGATGGGGGTCCGTCGTGACGCCGACCGAGCGCGCCGTCGAGTCGCTTCCGCCGCACCTCCGCCGCTACGCGGTCGACCAGCAGTGGGATGCGTACACCGCCCGCGACCATGCGGTGTGGCGCCACGTGCTGGGCCGCCTCGTCGCGCAGCTCCGGGGCCGGGCCCATCCGGCCTACGCGGCCGGCCTCGCCGCGACGGGCATCGGCGCCGACCGCATCCCCCGGCTCGACGAGATGAACGAGAAGCTCTCGCTGCTCGGCTGGTCGGCGGTGGCCGTGCGCGGCTTCATCCCCCCGGCCGTCTTCACCGAGCTGCAGAGCCGGCGCGTCCTGGCCATCGCCGCCGACATCCGCTCGCACGAGCACGTCGAGTACACCCCGGCGCCGGACATCGTGCACGAGAGCGCCGGTCACGCCCCCTTCCTCGCCGACCCCCGCTACGCGGAGTACCTGCGCCGCTCCGGGGAGGTCGGTTTCAAGGCCATCGCCTCCGACGGGGACCTCGCGGTAT
>DAOMFN010000316.1:0-3325 GCA_035429785.1 Anaeromyxobacteraceae bacterium | reverse complement strand
CCTCCCACCCGGGCGCGCACGGTGAAGAGGACCTCGCCGCCGAACTCGACCGGCGCGGGCTTCTCCAGGGTGGTCGCGTCGACCACCGCCTCCGTCGGCTCCCGGGGGGCGGCAGGGGGCTCGTCGGCCCGGACCGGCGACGCGACGAGCCACGTCGCCAGCATCGCCGCCGCGGCCAGGGCGATACCCCCCATCGGTACGTCGCGCCAGCCTCCTCCCGGCTCTAGCATCCTGGGACCAACTTACCGGGAGGCCCCACGAAATGCACACCCCGCATCGCTTCACCCAGCGTCTCGGTACGGTCGCCGGCCTGCTCCTCGCCGCGCTCTTCGTCCCGTCCGCCCCCCTCGCCGACGAACCCAAGTTCAACTACGGCAAGCAGGAAGACCTCCTGAAGCTGCCCCCCTGGGCGGCCTCGGTCACCGCCGGCTTCGGCCTCACCACCGGCAACGCCCAGTCGCTCAACCTCACCGGTGGCGGGAACGTCTCCTACCGGTTCGACGGCGCGAACCTCCTCACGCTCGACGCGAACATCGCCCTCCAGCGCAGCACCATCGAGACCGGCGTCGACGCCGACGCGAGCGGCACCATCGGCCCCGGCGAGCTCCAGAGCATCACCCAGTCGGTCTCCGAGGCCTGGGGCGTGCGGCTCCGCTACGACCGCTTCTTCGGGCTGAACGCCATCTACGCCTTCGGCTTCGGGGGCGGCGACATCCCCGCCGGCAAGCAGTTCGTCGGCGGCGGGCAGGTGGGCTACTCGCGCGCCCTCTGGAAGACGGCCACCAGCGAGCTCGTCGGCGAGGCCGGCATCGACTACACGTTCCAGCGCTACGTCGTGGGCGACCCCAACACGCTGAACATCGTCTCCCTGCGCGCGTTCGTCGGCTACCTGGGCACGCCCAACCCGGACCTCCAGTACAACGCCAGCGTCGAGTACCTCGGCAACCTGAACGCGCTCGACTCGCCCACCGGGCGGTTGAACGCCTTCGCCGACAACCGGCTGGTGGGCAGGCTGGGGGTCACCTGGAAGATCTTCGGCGACGGGAGCCTGGGGTTCCGGTTCCGCGCCCTCTACGACTCGGCCCCGGCGCCGAAGCCGCCTCCGGCCGGGTTCGCCTGGGCCCCCGGATACCAGCCCCTCGCGAAGGAGTGGGACACCTTCACGGAGCTCGTGCTCGTCTACAAGCTCCTCTGATTCGCGCCGCCCGCGCGGCCCCCGGGCGTCCGGCACCGCCGGGCGCCCTTTTTTTCGACTCCCGGTTGCGCCGGCTGCCGCGCCGCGTCAAGATATTGATTCTGAAATCAGGAGGTGCCGCGTGGCCGACAAGAAGACCGCCAGCTTCGTGCAGTCCCTGTGCATGGGCGAGATCGAGGAAGAGATCATCGTCCCCTTCCCCGAGATGGCCGGCGCCGAGAAGGAGACCCTCGGCCAGGTGCTCGCCAGCGTCCGCCAGCTCCTCGACGGGCGCGAGAAGGAGTTCCGCGCCTGGGACGTCGCGGGAGAGATGCCCTCGTCCTTCGTCGACGAGCTCCGCCAGTTCGGCCTCTTCGGCCTCGTCATCCCCGAGGCCCACGGCGGCATCGGGTTCGGCTCGACCGCCTACTCCCGGGTCCTCCAGGAGATCGCGACCTTCGACGGCTCGGTCGCGCTCACCGTGGGCGCGCACAGCTCCATCGGCATGCGCGGCCTCCTCCTCTTCGGCACCGACGTCCAGAAGGCGCGCTGGCTCCCGAAGCTCTCCTCCGGCGAGATGATCGCGGCCTTCTGCCTCACCGAGCCGGGCGCCGGCTCCGACGCCGCGGCCGTCCGCACCACCGCGCGCCGCGACGGCAACGACTGGATCCTGAACGGCGAGAAGATCTGGATCACGAACGGCGGCATGGCCGACTTCTTCACGGTCTTCGCGAAGACGCCGGAGGTCCAGTCGAAGGGCAAGGCGGTGATGACCGCCTTCATCGTCACCCGCGACATGCCCGGCGTGTCCACCGGCCCCCACGAGGACAAGATGGGGATCCGGGCGAGCTCGACGACCACCGTCCGCCTCGACGAGGTGCGCGTCCCCGGCGACCACGTCCTCGGCGGCGTGGGCCAGGGCTTCAAGGCGGCCATGCGCATCCTGAACGCCGGGCGCACCGGCCTGGGCGGCGGCTCGGTGGGCGGGATGAAGCGGCTCATCAAGTTCGCCGCGAAGCAGGCGGTGGAGCGCCAGCAGTTCGGTCGCCCCATCTCCGAGTTCGGGATGATCAAGGAGAAGGTGGGGCTCATGGTCGTCGACGCCTTCGCCTCCGAGTCGGTGGTCAGCCTGGTGGCCGGCCTCATCGACCAGGGGTACGAGGACTACGCGGTCGAGGCCGCCATCTCCAAGGTCTTCGCCACCGAGGCGCTCTGGCGCACCGCCGACGAGGCCCTCCAGATCGCCGGCGGCAACGGCTTCATGCGCGAGTACCCCTACGAGAAGGCGGTCCGCGACTGCCGCATCAACCGGATCTTCGAGGGCACGAACGAGATCCTCCGCCTCTTCATCGCGCTCACCGCGATGAACGACGTGGGGCAGCAGCTGAAGGACCTGGCCGGGGTCGTGCGGAACGGCGTCGCCGACCCCATCAAGGGCTTCGGCGTGCTCTCCGGCTACGCGCGCAAGCGGGCCTCGCTGGCCACCGGGCTCGTGGGCGACAAGCGGACCTTCACGCTGCTCGTCCCGTCGGTGAAGAAGGCCGCCGCGGTGGTCGAGGAGGGCACGCGCGACGTGGCGCTGGCCGCCGACCGCATCCTCCGCAAGCACGGCGGCCAGGTGGTGGGCAAGCAGTTCGCCACCCACCGGCTCGCCGACATCCTCATCGACCTGTTCGTCCTCTCGGCGGTGCTCTCCCGCGCGAACTCGGCGGTGGAGGACCGCGGCGAGGAGGCCTGCGCGCAGGAGCTCGCCATCCTCGAGATCTTCGCGGGGCGCGCCCGCCGCCGGATGCGGAGCAACCTGAACCGCATCGACGACAACGACGACGAGCTCGTGAAGCAGGTCGCCGACCACGCCTTCGCGAAGGAAGGCTACTCCTGGGACACCATCTGACCGGGGCCGGGACCGCCCGGGCCTAGCGTCCGCACAGCGCCGCGGCGCGCTCGAAGCGGGCCCGGTCGACGGGCGACTCCAGGCCCAGCTGGTCCAGGACCTCGGCGCAGGACGCATCCGGCGCGTGGCGCCCCAGGGTCTCCGCCGCCGTGGCGCGCAGGTCGGCCTCGGGAGCGGCCCGGAGCACCGGGGCGAGCGCTGCCCGCAGCGACGTCGCCGGCAGGCGTGTCTCGGCGGGCCTGTCGGCGGCGGCCTGG
>DAOMFN010000315.1:0-3330 GCA_035429785.1 Anaeromyxobacteraceae bacterium | reverse complement strand
GTGGTGACGAGCGTCGACCGGGACGACCTCCCCGACGGCGGCGCGGCCCACTTCGCCGAGGCCATCGTCCGGCTGAAGGAGATCCCCGGGCTCCTCGTCGAGGTCCTCACCCCCGACTTCCAGGGAGACCCGGAGGCGGTCCGCACGGTGGGCCGGGCCGGCCCCGACGTCTTCGCGAACAACGTGGAGACGGTCCGCCGGCTCACCCCGGCCGTCCGGGACGGGCGGGCGGGGTACGACCAGACCCTCGGCGTGCTCCGGCGGATGCACGAGGAGTTCCCCGGCGTGGTGACGAAGTCGTCCATCATGGTCGGGCTCGGCGAGTCGGTGGACGAGGTCGTGGAGACGATGCGCGACCTGCGCGCGGCGGGGGCCGAGGTGCTCACCCTCGGGCAGTACCTGCGCCCGTCGGCCTGGCACCTCCCGGTGGTCGAGTTCGTCACGCCCGAGGCCTTCGCCGCCTACGAGCGCACGGGTCGCGAGCTGGGGTTCCGGTACGTGGCGAGCGGGCCGCTCGTGCGGTCGAGCTACCGGGCCGGCGAGCTGTTCCTGAAGGGGATGATCGAGCAGCGCGCGCCTGCGACGGCGACGGCGACGGAGGGGACGTGATGCGACGGGTGCGTGACATCGAGGAGGCGCGCAAGCGCAAGGGCGGGCCAGCGGGAGCGGCCCCCGGACGGTGGGAGCGCGAGTTCCCGCTGCGCAGCGTCATCGCCGAGGACGGCTCGGCGGACCCGGCCGAGGTGACGCTCCGCGACGAGGAGGCCCTCGAGCTGTACCGCTGGATGATCCTCTCCCGCGAGCTCGACGAGCGGATGGTCCAGCTCCAGCGGCAGGGGCGCATCGGCTTCTACATCGGCGCGATCGGCGAGGAGGCCACGGTGATCGGCACGGTCGCCGGGATGCAGCCGCAGGACTGGCTCTTCCCGTCCTACCGGGAGCACGCGGGCGCGCTCTTCCGGGGGATGCCGCTCTCCACCTTCGTCTGCGACCTGCTCGGCAACGCCGGCGACCGGATGCTCGGCCACCAGATGCCCTGCCACGAGGCCTGGGCGCAGGGGCGCTTCGTCTCCATCAGCGCCCCCATCGCGACGCAGGTGCCGCAGGCGGTGGGCGCCGCATGGGCCGCGCGGATCAAGGGCGACGACATGGTCTCGCTCACCTGGTTCGGCGAGGGCGCGACGAGCGCCAACGACTTCCACACCGGCGCCAACTTCGCCGGCGTCCACCGGGTGCCCGTGATCCTCGCCTGCCGGAACAACGGCTGGGCCATCAGCGTCCCGCGGGAGCTGCAGACGGCCTCCGAGACCATCGCCCAGAAGGCGGTGGCCTACGGCATCCGCGGGGAGCGGGTGGACGGCAACGACCTGCTCGCGGTGCACGCCGCCACCCGGCACGCTCGCGCCCGGGCCGCCGCCGGGGAGGGGCCGACCCTCCTCGAGTGCGTCACCTACCGGGTGGAGGGGCACTCCACCTCCGACGACCCGCGCGCCTACCGCGGGGCCGAGGAGGTCGAGCCCTGGCGCGCGAAGGACCCCATCCTCCGGCTGGGGAAGTACCTGTCCCACCGCAAGGCGCTCACCCCGGCCGACGCCGAGGGCTTCCGCGCCGAGGCCCGCGAGCGGGTGCGCCGGGCCGTCGAGGAGGCCGAGGCCTTCGCGCCGAAGCCGCCCCTCGAGACCCTGTTCGAGGGGGTCTACGCCGAGCCCCTCTGGCAGCAGCGCGAGCAGCTCGCCGAGATCCGGGCGGCCATCGCCGCCGATCCTCGCGTGGCGAGCCCCCGCTAGGCAGGTCCGCCATGGCCACCATGAACGTCATCCAGGCCGTGAACGACGCGCTCCGCCTGGAGATGCGGCGCGACCCGTCCGTCGTCGTGCTCGGCGAGGACGTGGGCAAGTTCGGCGGCGTCTTCCGGGCCAGCCAGGGTCTCCAGGAGGAGTTCGGCAAGGACCGGGTCATCGACACCCCGCTGGCGGAGAGCGGGGTCATCGGCACCGCGCTCGGCATGGCCCTCTACGGCCTGCGCCCGGTGCCCGAGATCCAGTTCGCCGACTTCATCTTCCCGGCGATGGACCAGATCCTGAACGAGGTGGCGAAGTACCGCTATCGCTCCGGCGGGCAGTACTCCTGCCCGATGGTGATCCGCACGCCGTACGGCGGCGGCATCCGCGGCGGGCACTACCACTCCCAGTCCCCGGAGGCCCACTTCATCCACACCGCGGGGCTGAAGGTGGTCGTCCCGTCCAACCCCGTGGACGCGAAGGGGTTGCTCGCCGCCGCCATCCGCGACCCCGACCCGGTGCTCTTCTTCGAGCCGAAGCGCGTCTACCGCGCCGCGAAGGGCGACGTCCCCGAGGGCGAGTACGTGGTCCCCATCGGCAAGGCGAAGGTCACGCGCGAGGGGAGCCACGTCACCGTCATCGCCTGGGGCGCCATGTGGCACGAGGCCGACCAGGCGGCGAAGGAGGCGGCGGCCCAGGGCATCGAGGCGGAGGTCCTCGACCTGCGCTCGCTCCAGCCCCTCGACGTGGACGCCATCACCGCCTCGGTCCAGAAGACCGGGCGCGCGGTCGTGGTGCACGAGGCCCCGCGGACCTGCGGTTTCGGGGCGGAGATCTCGGCGCTCATCCAGGAGCGGTGCTTCCTCCACCTCGAGGCGCCGGTCACGCGCGTGACCGGCTTCGACACGCCGTTCCCGTACACCCTCGAGAACGAGTACCTGCCGCGCGCCCCCCGCATCCTGAAGGCCATCCGAGAGGTCGTGGCCTTCTAGCCACGCAGCCGGGAGCGACCATGCCCTACCAGTTCCTGCTTCCCGACATCGGCGAGGGGGTCGTCGAGGCCGAGGTCCTGAAGTGGTTCGTGAAGCCCGGCGACGCCGTGGTCGAGGACCAGCCCCTCGCCGAGGTCATGACCGACAAGGCCACCGTGACCATCCCCTCGCCCAAGCGCGGGGTGGTGACGAGGCTCCTCTGGAAGGAGGGGGACGTCGCCAAGGTCCACCACGCCCTCGTCGAGCTGGAGCTCGAGGGCGGCGAGCCCGAGGTGGCCGCCGTCGTGCCGCTGCCCAAGCCCGCGGCGCCGCCGGCCCCTCCCGCCCCGAAGTCCGACGTCCGGGCGGCGGTGGCCGAGGCGGTGGATCGGGCCGCTCCGGTCGTGCCCGGCAAGGCGCTCGCCACCCCCGCCGTCCGGGCGCTCGCCCGGGAACTCGGCGTGGACCTCCAGGCGGTCCGTGGCACCGGGCCGGTGAATACGTCGTGCCTAGTCTATAAGAAATTCTGATTTGCATCATGCGATGCCTTCATGCAGAGTAGCGCACCAGAAAAAGCT
>DAOMFN010000314.1:0-3345 GCA_035429785.1 Anaeromyxobacteraceae bacterium | reverse complement strand
CGCCCGCGGCCACCTCGAAGTGCAGGCCCGCCGCTGCGATCACGAGCGCGTGGAAGATCTCGTGGTAGCCGAACACCCGCGGGAACGGGTCCGGGCGCCGGGACGCGTAGATGACGCCGCCCACGGTGTAGAGCAGCCCTCCGGCGGCGAGGAGCAGGAGCGGCACCGGCCCGAGCGTGCGCCAGATGGCCGGCACGAGCGGCACCGCCGCCCAGCCGAGCGCGAGGTAGAGCGACGTCGAGACCGCCCGGGGCGCCTTGGGCCAGAGGAGCGCCCGCAGCATCCCGAGCCCGGCCCCCACCCAGACCACCGCGAGCAGCGTCCGCGAGCGCCCGTCGCCGAGGAGCAGGCAGAGCGGCGTGTAGGTCCCGGCGATGAGCAGGAAGATGGCCGAGTGGTCGAGGCGCCGCATCCACAGGCGCGCCCGCGGGCCCCAGGTGGGCCGGTGGTAGAGGGCGCTCACCGCGAAGAGCGCGACCAGGCTCCCGCCGTAGATCGCTCCGGCGAGCCGGCCGCGCGGACCCGGCGCGAGCAGGACCAGCGCCACGAGGCCGGCGAGCGCCACGCCGGCGGCGATCTCGTGGGAGACCCCGCGCAGGAGCGGCTTCGAGCGGGGAGCGTCGGCGGTGGCGTCCATGGAGCGGAACCTAGCCCCCCATCGTCACCCGCGTGTCACGGCGGTGCGCCTACCGCGCCGGGAGCTTCAGCCCCATGCCGATCATCGCCAGGAGGGCCTCGGCGTTGGCCCGGGCGTCGTTCACCGGGTGGTGGTCGTGGGGCGTCTTCCGGAGGTGCTTCCAGGAGGCGTACCCGTCCTTCACCATGCCGCAGTAGAGGTCGCCGATGCGGCGCCCCGACCAGCCGAAGGGGTTCCGCCCCAGGTACGTGTGGAAGTACCAGTTCACGAACTGCCAGTCGAAGGCCAGGTTGTCGGAGACGAACACCGGCTTCCCCTTCGAGCTCTCCACCACCCAGGCCTCGAACCGCTCCAAGACCTCCCGCGGGTCGTCGAAGGCCTCGTGCTCGGGGCGGCCGAAGCCGCTCACCGCCAGCGCCTCCGGGAGCCATTCCCCGGAGATGGGGCGGGTGCGGCCGTAGAAGGTGCGCGAGAGCGTGGGCTCCACGACCACCGCGCCCAGGCACACCATCGAGTACTTGCCCGGGATGGGGCCGTCGGCCTCGACGTCGACGACGACGAGCGACATCAGCCCTCCGCCGCCGCGGCCTGCTGCAGCTCGCGCCAGAGGGCCTCCACGTGGCTCCGCTCGGTCGTCTCGGCGCCCACCGAGATCCGGAGCGTCTGCTGCCCCTTCAGCACGCTGGGGGTCAGGTAGGCCCGCCCGCCCTCGTTCACCCGGCGTGCGATGGCCAGGTTGTGGGCGGCGATGCGCGCCTCGTCGGCGACGCCGGGCGGGACGTGGCGGACGGTGACGGTCTGCAGCGGCACCGGCGCGAGCCGCTGCCACCCGGGCGTCGCGTCGACCTGGTCGGCGAGCCAGCGGGCGTTCTCGACGTCGCGGCGGATGCGGGCCCGCATCCGGTCCACGCCCTCGTCGAGGACGTGGAACCAGAGCTTGAGCGCGCGGAACCGGCGCCCCAGCGGGATGCCCCAGTCGCGCAGGTTGCGCACCTCCCCGTCCTGCGCCGTGCGGAGGTAGCTCGGGTTCGTGGACATCACCCGCACGAGGTGCTGGGGGTCGCGGACGAAGTAGGCGGAGAGGTCGAAGCCCGCCCCCATCCACTTGTGGGGGTTGAAGACCAGCGAGTCGGCCTCCTCCACTCCCCGCCACATCCACCGGTACTCCGGCTCCACCATGGCGGTGCCGGCCAGCGCCGCGTCGACGTGGAGCCACAGCCCGTGACGGCGGGCCACGCCGGCCACGCCGGCGATGGGGTCGAGGGCGGTCGTGCCGGTGGTCCCGGTGGTCGCCACCACCGCGCACGGGCGCAGCCCGGCGGCCCGGTCGGCCTCGATGGCCTCGGCGAGCGCGTCGATCCGCATCGCGTGGGCCCGGTCGGTGGCGATGGCCCGGAGGTGCTTCTTGCCGAAGCCCGCGAGCAGGGTGTCCTTCTCGATCGAGCTGTGCACCTGGTCGGAGGCGTACACGACCATCGGCGCCTCGTGCCCCTGCAGCCCCTCCCGGTTCTGGGAGAAGCCGCTCGTGCGCTCGCGCGCGCAGAGGAGCGCCGTGAACGTGGACGTGGAGGCGGTGTCGTGGATGACGCCGGTGAAGGTCTCGGGCAGGCCCACCATCTGGCGCAGCCAGTCCATCACCACCTCCTCCACCTCGGTGGCGGCGGGGGAGGTCTGCCAGCTCATCCCCTGCGCGCCCAGCCCGGCGCAGACGAGGTCGGCGAGCACCGAGGCGAAGGAGGTGTTGGACGGGAAGTAGGCGAAGAAGGACGGGTGGTGCCAGTGGGTGATTCCGGGCAGGACGACGCCGTCGAGCGCGTCGAGGGCGTCGCGGATGCGGCCGCCCTCGGCGGGCGGGGCCTTCGGCAGCCGCGCCCGGATCTCGCCCGGCCGGACGGGGCTCATCACCGGGAGCGAGGGGGTGCGGGCGCGGTAGTCCGCCACCCAGTCGACGAGCTCGTGTCCCAGCCGGCGGAAGGTCTCGTTGTCCATGGGCGGCGAGATTACCCCGCCCGGGGCCGCGCTACACGTCGAGCATGAGCCGGCTCGGCTCCTCGACGAGCTCCTTCACCTTGACGAGGAAGCCCACCGCCTCCCGCCCGTCGATGATCCGGTGGTCGTAGGAGAGGGCCAGGTACATCATCGGCCGCACCACCACGGCGTCGTCGGGCCCGACCACCGCCCGCTTCTGGATCTTGTGCAGCCCCAGGATGCCGCTCTGGGGCGTGTTCAGGATGGGGGTGGAGAGCATCGAGCCGTAGATGCCGCCGTTCGAGATGGTGAAGGTGCCGCCGGCGAGGTCCTCCATCGTGATGCGGTTCTCGCGCGCCCGGCGCGCCAGCTCGGCGATGGAGAGCTCGATCTGGGCGAGCGAGAGCCGGTCGGCGTCCCGGATCACCGGGACCACGAGCCCCTTCCCGCCGCCCACGGCGACGCCGACGTCGTAGTGGTCCTTGAAGAGCACGGCGTCCCCGCGCACCTCCGCGTTCACCGCGGGGAAGAGGGCGAGCGCCTCGACCGCGGCCTTCACGAAGAAGCCCATGAAGCCGAGCTTGATGCCGTGCCGCTCCTGGAAGGCCGGCCCGTAGCGCTCGCGCAGCTCCATCACCCGGGACACGTCCACCTCGTTGAAGGTGGTGAGGATCGCGGCGCTCTCCTGGGCCTCGAGGAGCCGCCGGGCCACCGTGCGCCGGAGCGGCGACATCGGCACG
>DAOMFN010000313.1:0-3361 GCA_035429785.1 Anaeromyxobacteraceae bacterium | reverse complement strand
CGGCGAGGCCCCCGGGCTGGCGCTGGCGCTCGCGCTGGCCCTGCGCGGCTGGCTGGGGACCCGCTTCCAGCGGCTCAACCTCCGCCGCGGCGACCTCGCGAGCACGCGCTCCACCCAGGACCTCCGCGAGCGGCTGCAGCGGATCGCGGTCTACGCGGGGCTGGTCCTGCTGCTCGCGCTCGTGTCCACGGTCGTGAAGGTGGTGGCGCTCAACCGGCAGGAGAAGCTGCTCGACAAGGCGATGTGCGAGGTCACCCAGAAGGTGGTCGGCAAGTGCTTCGACGACTTCGCCACCGCCGAGTCCGTGCTGCGCGGCCGGGGCACCGTCGGCGCGGGCATCCCGCGGGTCTCGGCGGCCGGCGTGCTCGCGGAGCTGGCGGCGCGGACGCCCCCGGTGCAGCTGCGGCTCGACCGGATCGAGATCACCCGCGAGAAGCTCCACCTGCAGGGCACGACCGACGCCGCCGAGAACGTGGACAAGATCGTCTCGGCCCTGCGCGGCTCGCGCTGCTTCGCCGAGGCCCGCTCCGGCGGCGCCCGCAAGCGCGGCACCGAGCAGAAGTTCGAGTTCACCGTCGACTCCGACATCTCCTGCGAGGGCGCCCCGGCGGCGCCCGGGAAGGGCTAGCCATGGAACGGCTGCGACGCATCCAGGCCGAGCTGGAGGCCTTCCTCGGCCGGCTCTCTCCCCGCGAGCGCGTGATGGTCTCGTCCGCCGCCGCCGCGGTGGGCCTCTTCGTCGTCTTCCTCGTCGCCACCGGCGTGTCCCGGTCGGTCTCGGCCCGGGAGCAGCGCATCCAGGCCAAGACCGAGATGCTGGCCCAGATCGGCAAGCTCACCCGCGGCTACCGGCAGGCCCAGGCGGAGCGCCAGTCCCTCGAGGCACGCCTGAAGGGACCGCCCATCCAGCTCATGAGCTTCGTCTCCCAGACGGGCGCCCAGTCCGGGGTGGAGGTGAACGACCTCCGGCCCGGCACGCCCAGCACCGCCGACGGGCTCACCGAGGAGAGCGTGGAGGTCAACCTGGCCCGCATCGACCTGCCCCGGCTGGCGCGCCTCATCGACGCGCTGGAGCGGGGCCCGGGCGTGGTGAAGGTCCGCAAGGTCCGCGTGGCCACCCGCAACGACGACCCCAACCTCGTCGACGTCACGCTCCAGGTCTCCACCTGGCAGCAGAAATCCTGAGGAGGTCCGGTGAAGCTGGAAATCCCGAAGAAGCTCGACCCGACGCGCTGGAAGCTCACCGGCTGGCGCCGCACCGCCGCCTACGTGGCCTTCTTCCTCGCCGCGTTCCTGGTCGGCCTGCGGCTCACCTTCCCGGTGGAGGCGGTGCGGGAGCGCATCCTGCTCGACGCCGCGGCGCAGGGCTACCAGGTGAAGCTGAACGACCTCTCCCCCTCCGGGCTCGTCGGGGTGCGCGCGCGCGAGGTCACCGTGGTCACCGCCGACGGCACCCGGCTGCCCATCGAGGAGCTGACGGTCGACCTGCGCCTGTGGCCCACGCTGCTCGGCCGGCGCGCCTTCAACTTCGACGCCTCGCTCTACGACGGCCGGATCACCGGCTTCACCGACTCGGGGAAGGGGCAGGAGCGCTTCCTGGCCCGCATCGCCGGCGTCGACCTGGCGCGCTCGGCCGCGATCCGCTCCGCCACCGGGCTCGACCTCGCCGGCGTGGTCTCCGGCCTCGTCGACCTCACCCTCGACCCCAAGGATCCGCAGAAGAGCACCGGCACGGTCGACCTCCAGGTGAGGGACGCGGCCATCCGCGGCGGGAAGATCCCGGTGCCCGGGATGGAGGGCGGGCTCACCGTACCGCCAGTGAAGCTCGGGGCCATCGCCGTGAAGGGTGCGGTGAAGGGCGGCCGCGCCGACTTCGGGACCCTCGAGGCGAAGGGGGACGACCTCGACGTCCGGGCCGACCAGGTCTTCGTCCAGCTCCAGCCCCGCCTCGACCACTCCCCCCTGAACGGGAAGATGAGCATCCGCCCCACCGACGCCTTCTGGCGGAAGGAGCAGGTGGCGCCGCTCAAGCCGGTGCTCGAGATGGGGCTCGCGAGCGCGAAGGGCGCGGGCGGTGCCTACGGCTTCCAGATCTACGGGACGCTCGCGAAGCCGCAGGCCCGGCCGGCGGCCTTTTGACCATTCATGTAGTGTCATGCAAGGTTTCGTTTTTCCTCGGAGATCTGTTCGATTCGAGGAAAATCCCCGTAGATATCAAGGACTTGCCTTGAAACACCCCCGGGGGCGTGCTATCCCGGCCAGATGCGGATCCGGCGTCTGGAGATGGTGGGCTTCAAGTC
Organism: Anaeromyxobacteraceae bacterium; assembly: GCA_035429785.1. GTDB lineage: Bacteria > Myxococcota > Myxococcia > Myxococcales > Anaeromyxobacteraceae > CAIOAK01. Next base: position 1,061 of record DAOMFN010000313.1, on the reverse strand, counting down.
CTTCATGGACCGTACGGTCGTCGCCTTCGACGAGGGCGTGACCGGCGTCGTCGGGCCGAACGGCTGCGGCAAGTCCAACGTCGCCGACGCCATCCGCTGGGTGCTCGGCGAGCAGTCCGCCCTCCGGCTGCGCGGCCGCTCCATGGAGGACGTGATCTTCAACGGCTCGGAGTCGAAGCCCCCGCTCTCCTTCGCCGAGGTCACCATCACCTTCGAGAACGACCGCCCCTCCGAGGTCCCGGCGGCGTTCCGGAGCCTGGCCGAGATCACCGTGGGGCGGAGGCTCTACCGCACCGGCGAGTCGGACTACCTCGTCAACCGGGCCCCGGCCCGGCTGCTCGACGTGAACGACATCTTCTTCGGCTCCGGCGTGGGGCGCACCGCCTACTCCATCATCGAGCAGGGGCGCATCGGGCAGATCGTCTCGGCGCGGGCCGAGGACCGGCGCGGCGTCATCGAGGAGGCGGCCGGCATCACGAAGTACAAGAAGCGCCGCGAGGCCGCCGAGCGGAAGATGGAGGCCACCCGGCACAACCTGGAGCGGGTCACCGACATCGTCGCCGAGCTCGGCAAGCAGCTCGACTCGCTCAACCGGCAGGCCCGCAAGGCGGAGAAGTACCGGACGCTGAAGGCCCAGATCCGGGAGCTCGAGCTGCACGTCGGCGCGGCCCGCTGGCTGGAGCTCACCGTGGGACGCCGGGAGGCGGAGGAGCGGCACGCCGTCGCGCGGGCCGAGGAGGCCGAGCTCTCGGCCCGGCTCGCCCAGATCGACGAGGCGCTCGAGGCCGACCGCGCGCTGCTCGCCGAGCGGGAGCTCTCGCTCCAGCAGCTCTCCGACCGGGAGCACGAGCTCGTGAGCCACGGCCGGGTCACCGCCGTGTCGACCGAGGCCGCCGAGCGGGAGCTCGCCCAGATCGCCGAGCGCTCCGCCGGCCAGGCCGCCGAGGTGGAGGTCCTGAAGGTCCAGTCGGACGCGCTGGCCGCCGAGCGGGACGCGCTGCTGCGCCAGCGGGACGAGCTCGCCAGCCTGTCCGGCACCGACGAGGCGCGGCTCGCCGAGC
>DAOMFN010000312.1:0-3386 GCA_035429785.1 Anaeromyxobacteraceae bacterium | reverse complement strand
GCTGCTCCGGGGTCCACGCGAGCGAGATGGGCGTCGAGATGGCGCGACCCATCACCGCGTCGGAGGCCGGGAAGGGCCGGCCCGCGAGCGCCCGGAGCGCGTCCCGCACCGGGGCGGGCAGCGGGTGGAACGCCGCGGCCTCCTTCAGGTGGTCCCAGCGCCGGACGTAGTGCCAGTTGTTGTCGTACCAGTACATCGCCGGGATGCCGGCCGCCTTCATGGCGGCCGCCGCCGCCCGGGCGCGGGACTCGTCGGGCAGGAAGAAGGACAGGAACGAGGCGCTGTCGCCGGCGGGATCGGGGATGCGCCGGAAGGTCACGCCGGCCACGCCCTCGAGCGCCGCGCGGAGCGCCTGCTTGTTCCGCCGCTGGGTCGCGAGGAAGCCGTCGAGCTTGCGGATCTGGGCCAGCCCCACGGCGGCGTGGAGCTCGGAGATGCGGAAGTTGTAGCCGAGCGCGGGGTGCAGGTCGGCGCCGCGGTCGGCGCCCAGGTGGTCGTGCCCGTGGTCGGAGTACTGGTCGCAGCGGCGGGCCACCTCCGGGTCGGAGGTGACGACGGCCCCGCCCTCCCCGCAGGTGATGGTCTTCACGAAGTCGAAGGAGTAGCAGCCGGCCTTCCCCACGGTCCCGAGCGCCCGGCCCTTCCAGGTGCCGCCGGTGGCCTGGCAGGCGTCCTCGAGGAGCGCGAGCCCCTTCTCCCGGCAGAGGGCGTCGAGGGCGTCGAGGTCGGCCATCGCCCCGCACATGTGCACCGGCATGACGACCCGCGTGCGCGGGCCGACGGCGGCCCGGGCGGCCGCGGGGGACAGGGTGAGCGTGTCGTCCACGTCGGCGAGCACCGGCGTCGCCCCCACCGAGAGCACCGCCTCGAAGCTGGCCACGAAGGTGAAGGTGGGCATGACCACCTCGTCGCCGGACCCCACGCCGAGCGCGGCGAGCGCGGTCGTGAGGGCCGCGGTCCCCGAGGAGACCACCTGCGCGTGGGCCGCGCCGGTGCGGCGGCACAGCTCGGCCTCCAGCTCCCGGGCCTTCCAGCGGCCGCGGCGCGCCCCGTCGAAGCCGTAGCGCATGAGGATGCCGGTCTCGAGGACCTCGCCGACCTCCCGCCGCTCCTCCTCGCCCCACATCTCGTAGCCGGGCATCCCGTCCTCCTACAGCCGCTCGTAGAGCGCGCGCAGGCGCTCCGGGGTCATCTTGCCCTTCCAGTCGTCGCCGAGGACGTTGGCCCACAGCGGCCCCATCCCGAGCGAGACCTCGATCATCTTGTCGAGCTTGGCGGCGGGCAGCCCCGCGACGAGGCCGCGGGGCAGCTCGACGCCGGCCTTCTCGGCCATGCGCCGGAAGTCGCGGACGCCGTCCGGGTAGAACTCCTCGAGCACCTGCATGGCGATGCAGTTGCCCTCGCCGTGGTGCGTGCCGAGGACGTAGCCGAGACCGTAGCTCATCGCGTGCGCCGCCCCCACCTGCGAGTAGGCGATGGACATGCCGCCCAGCCAGGAGGCCATCATGAGCTTCTCGTCGGCGTCGCCGTCCCAGCGCGGCTTCTCGAGGAAGATCTCGCGGCACAGCGCGAGCGACTTCTCGGCATGGGCCCGGGCGAAGGCGTTCATCGCCCGTCCCTGGAGCGACTCCACGTTGTGGATGTAGCAGTCCATCCCGGTGAAGAAGCGCTGCCGGGCCGGGACGCCCTCGACGAGGTCCGGGTCGAGCAGCACCTGGTCGAACGGGGTGTAGTCGGAGTTCAGCCCCAGCTTCTTCGTGGGGCCGATGAGCACGGCGGTGCGCGAGACCTCGGCGCCGGTGCCGGACAGCGTGGGCACGCCCACCTTGTAGACGCCGGGGACCTGGACGAGGTCCCACCCCTGGTAGTCCTGCGAGGACCCGGGGTTCGTGAGCATGAGGGCGACGGCCTTGGCGAGGTCCATCGTGGACCCGCCGCCGATGCCCACGAGCCCGGAGACCTTGCCGAGCTCGGCGCGGATGCGATCGCGCAGGGCGTCGACGTCGCCGGTCTTGGGCTCGTTCCGGGTGTCCACGAAGATGACCCGGTCGCGCCCCCGCACCGGGATGCGGGCGACGAAGTCCGGGCGGGACTCGAAGACGTGGTCGACGAGGAACACCATGGGCGCCGCGCCCTGCCGGTTGTCGGCGAGGACGGCGTCGAGCTGCCCCATCGCTCCCCGGCCGTACATCACGGCCCCCACCTGCTTCAGGTTCTTGTGCACGTTGGCTCCCTCAGCCCTTCTCCCCCGCCAGCAGCCGTTCGGCGCGGCGCAGGTCCTCCGGGGTGTCGATCTCGACCCCCATGTAGTCGGTGGCCACCATCCGCATGCGGATGCCGTGCTCGAGGAAGCGCAGGCACTCCACCTTCTCGGCGCGCTCCAGCGTCCCCGCGGGCAGCCGGGCGAAGCGGAGCAGGGCCTCGCGGCGGAAGGCGTAGACCCCGATGTGCTCCCAGAAGACCGGGCGCGCGGCCGGGTCGCGGACGTACGGGATGGGGGCGCGGGAGAAGAGGAGCGCCCGGCCCGCGGCGTCCACCACGACCTTCACGTAGTTGGGGTCGCGGACGAGCTCCGGGTCGGTGAGCTCCTGCATGAGCGAGGCCACGCCCACCTCGCGCCCCTCCGGCCCGTCGAAGGCGGCGAGGAGCTTCTCGAGCGGCTCACGGCGGGTGAAGGGCTCGTCCCCCTGCACGTTGAGGACGAGGTCGGCCGGGAGCCCCTCCACGACCTCGGCGATGCGGTCCGTGCCGCTCTCGTGCTCCCGCCGCGACATCCGGGCCTCGCCGCCGGCGCGCTCGACCTCGGCGCGGATCTCCTCCGAGTCGGTCACCACCATCACGGCGTCGAACAGGCCCGTGTCGCGGACGGCCTCGAAGGTGCGCCGGATGACGGTCTTCCCCCCGAGAGGGGCGAGCAGCTTCCGGGGGAACCGCGTGGCGCCGAGCCGCGCGGGGATGAGGGCGATGCGTCGCAAGCGGGGGCATCCTAATCCAGCTCGCTCCCGGGGGCTGCCCGGAAAGGGGCCCGGGCCTCCGGAGGGGACCGCGCACGGGGGAGCGGCCTGCGGGGTAGGATGGACAGGCGTGCGCGTCCTCCCGGCCCTCCTCGCCCCGGTGCTCCTCCTCGCCGCCCACGGGGCCACCGCCTCCCCCGCGCCGCCGGCGTCGGCCGAGACGCTCGCCCGCGGCGAGCGGGTGATGCGCCGCTTCTGCCTCTCCTGCCACGACGCTCCCGGGGCGGGCGTCGACGACCCCCTCGGCCCGCGCCTGCGGCCGGAGACCTGGGGCGATGCGGCGCGGGCCTACGAGAACCTCGGGCAGCTCGGCCGGATCAACCGGCGCATGGACCAGCCCTTCACCGGGTCGGACGACGACCGCCGGGCGCT
>DAOMFN010000311.1:0-3411 GCA_035429785.1 Anaeromyxobacteraceae bacterium | reverse complement strand
GCAGCTCGTCTTCGCCGTGCCGCCGACGCCGTCGAGGGCGGCGCCGTGGCAGCCCCGGCAGCTCGCGATGCCGGCGTTGGCGGAGTAGGCGTGGAAGCCAGGGCTCGTCCGGTCGGTCCAGGTGGCCGGGTGGCCGCTCGTCGCCTTCGCCCCGCACGGGTGACAGGACTCGCAGGTCTGCGCCGTGTAGGCGGCGTGACCGAGGAGCGGGGAGCAGGTGGTGGCAGCCGCGGGCAGCGCGCCGGCCGGCACGCCACCCGAGGGGGGCGCCGCAGGAGCGGGAGCAGGTGCGGCGTCACCCTTCGGCGTCGCCTCGGGCTGCGGAACGTTGCTCCCGCAACCGACCAGCACTGTCCCTGAAACGAGGTACAGGAGCAGCGCCAACGAACCGACTCGCGCGAATGGCTGCACGGTTTCCCCTTCCGGAGCGCCCCACTGCTCGCTCCCTCCCAGGGGCAGGCCCCGGGGTGGCGGGGAAGCTAGAGACTTCTCGGCTCGGGTTCGTTGATCTCGATCATTTAGGCCAAAACTTCGAAATCACTGAACATAATGGAATTCTCAGAATCCATGGGTCACTAAAAGTGAATGATGTCCCTTGAACGAGGGAACCCGGGGAAATCGCTCGGGGAAAACCCCAATGGGTCAATCCGGGATGGTGGGAATTTTCCCACACCCCGCTCCTCACCGGCCTCCCCCTCGGAAAGGCGTACGCCCCAAGAGGGGCGTCTCCCGAACCGCCGGTCAGCCCCCGACGAGGTGCAGGGCGGCGTCCAGCCGGGCGAGCGACTGCTCGCGACCGAGCAGCAGGATGACGTCGTAGATGCCGGGCGACGCCGTGCCGCCGGTGAGCGCCACGCGCACGGGCTGGGCCACCTTGCCGAGCCCGAGGGAGCGGGCCTCCGCCACGTCGTGGAAGAGCCGCTCCAGGCCGGCCGCGTCGGGGGCGCCGGTGGCGGCGATGCCGTCGCGGATCGCACGGAGGATCGGGGCGGCGTCGGGGACGAGGAACTTGTCCCGGGCCTTCGGGTCCAGCTCCACCGGCGCGAAGAAGTAGCGGGACTGGGCGACGAGGTCGACGAGGGTCTTGGCCCGCTCCTGGAACGCCTTCGCCACGTCCGGCAGGCGCGGGTCGCTGGCGACGTCGAGGCCGGCGGCCTGGTAGTAAGGAGCTGCCCTGCGGGCCAGCTCCTCCGGCGTGAGCGACTTCATCCAGGTCTGGTTCACCCAGACCATCTTTTCCGGGTTGAAGACGCCCGAGGTCGCGCCCACGTGGTCGAACCCGAAGTACTTCACGAGCTCCTCGAGCGTGAAGATCTCCTGGTCGCCGTGGGACCAGCCGAGCCGCACGAGGTAGTTCACCACCGCCTCCGGCAGGTAGCCCATGTCGCGGTAGGCGGTGACGCTGGTGGCCCCGTGCCGCTTGGAGAGGCGGGTCTTGTCCGCGCCCAGGATCATGGGCAGGTGGGCGAAGGTCGGCACCGGGTAGCCCAGCGCCTCGTAGAGCAGGACCTGGATGGCGGTGTTGTTCACGTGGTCGTCGCCGCGGGCCACGAGGTTGATCTTCATCGTCACGTCGTCGACCACGGCGCCGAAGTTGTAGAGCGGCACGCCGTCGGCCCGGACGATGACCTCGTCCTGCAGGGTGGATCCGGGCCGGGTGATGGGCCCCTTCACGAGGTCGGTGAAGGTGACCTCGAGGAGCTTGGGGAGCCGGAAGCGGATGACGTGGCGGCGCGACGGGTCGTAGGGCAGGTCGCGGCAGGTGCCCGGGTAGATGAACTGGCGCTTCTCGGCGCGGGCCTGCTCCCGCTGCGCGTCGAGGTCCTCCTTCGAGCAGTAGCAGGCGTAGGCCTTGCCCGAGCGGACCAGGGTCTCGGCGTACTCGCGGTAGAGGGAGAGCCGCTCCATCTGGAAGTAGGGGCCGTGGGGGCCGCCCACCCCCGGCCCCTCGTCCCAGTCGAGCCCCAGCCAGCGCATGCCGTCGAGGATGGCCTCCACCGCCTGGGTGGTGGAGCGCTCCTGGTCGGTGTCCTCGATCCGCAGGACGAAGGTGCCGCCGGTGTGGCGGGCCCACAGCCAGTTGAGGAGCGCCGTGCGGGCGCCGCCGATGTGGAGGTAGCCGGTGGGGGAGGGGGCGAAGCGGACGCGGACCGGGGCGTTCATGGGCGCGCAAGCTAGCACAACCCGGGCCGGGTTCCAGGCGCCGGCGGGGCTTCAGGAGACGACCACGCCGGCGTACCCGACCACGCTCCGGTCGTCGCCGGTGACCTCCCCGGAGTGCGCGTACCGGACGAGCTCCGCCTCGCGCGCGCCCTCCAGGATCGCCGCGACCAGCATCACCGTCGCCGGCACGTAGCCGCACATGGAGACGTCCTCCCGCTCGACCACCTCGTGCAGGCCGCGCGGGTCGAGCGCCAAGATCCGCTCGAGGGCGAGCCGGTCCCTGCGGCGCGCTTCCTGGGCGGGGAGGTAGTGGCACATGTCGCTGGAGGCGACGACGAGCGCCCCGAGGCGGCGCGCCACCTCGCCGATGGCGCGTCCGAGCTCCTCGCACCGCTCCCAGGGGAGCCCACCCAGGCAGAGCGCGGCGATGCGCAGGCGCGGCTGGCGAAGCTGGAGGAAGGGCAGCTGGACCTCGAGCGAGTGCTCCCTGCGGTGGGCGGCGCGGTCGGGGACGCCCACCCCGGCGTCGAGGAGCTCCTGCGTGAGCTCCCCGTCGAGGGGCACGGGCCCGAGCGGCGTCATCCAGGCCCCACCGGGCCAGGTGGACTCGCGCCGGCCGTCCCCGGTGTGGTTCGGGCCGAGGACGATCACGCGGTCCGGCACGGCCACGCGGGCGTAGGTGGCGCCGGCCACCGCACCCGAGAACACGTACCCGGCGTGCGGCGCGACGACCCCGAGCGCGGGGCGCGGCGGCTCCGCCGTGGGGCGCTCGCCCGGCCGGGCGCAGAGGAAGGACGCCACCTCCCGTGCGAGCTCGTCCCGGTCCGACGGGTAGAAGCGGCCGGCCACGGCGGGAGTGCGCTCGGTCTCCACGTGAGGCATGATGACGCGCTCCTGGGCCCTCGTCGACCCGTCTCCCCGACCGCGTGAACGGCGCTCCCTCCTCCGGGGGTCTTCCCCCGCCACCGCGGACCCTGCTCGCCACCTGGGCGGTGGTCGTGGGCGGGATCGCGGTCGCGACGGCCATCTCCAGGGTCGAGCCGACCGGGCTCCTGCGCGCCAACCTGGCGGGCGTCGCGGCCCTGCTCTTCATCGTGGTGCCGGACCGGGTGCTCCGTTCGCGGGGGGAGGGCTGGCGGGCCCATGGCGTGCCCTGGTGGGGCGTGCGCGACTCCCGGACCTGGAGGGCCTGGGGCGGCGGCGCGCTCGCCGGGGCGGCGGTCTCGGCGCTCGTCCTGCCGGCCTTCG
>DAOMFN010000310.1:0-3414 GCA_035429785.1 Anaeromyxobacteraceae bacterium | reverse complement strand
AGGTTCTCGTTGCGAGCGGACGGAGGTCGATCGCGGGGGTCCAGTCCTACGTCGCCGGTGCGGACGTCTATGATCCCGTCACCGGTTCGTTCACGGCCACCGAGCCCATGCTTCCGCCAACCGGTGAAGGCGCCACCCGGGCGGGACATACCGCGACCCTCCTCCCGGGCGGCAAGGTGCTTCTCGCGGGAGGGGCGGAGATGTTCTCGAGTGGCGCCCCTCCCGGCTTCGGCTTCTATACCCGCGCGCACCTCTACGACCCGACCACGGGCACCTTCGGCCAGACGGGCCAGACCATCACGTATCGCCAGCTCCACACGGCGACGCTGCTGCCAAACGGGAAGGTGCTCCTCGCGGGCGGCGGATCGGCCAGTGCGGAGCTGTACGACCCGACCACGGGAGCCTTCACCGCCACGGGCTCGATGGGGCTCGCACGGGGAGCACACACGGCCACCCTCTTGCCCAGCGGCAGGGTGCTCGTCGCGGGAGGCGATTCCTTGAGCGCGCTCCCGACGGCCGAGGTGTACGACCCCGCGACGGGGCAGTTCACGCCGACAGGGGCGATGACCGAGCGGCGCGCGTCGCATGCGGCCACCCTTCTACCGGACGGAGCGGTGCTCCTCACGGGAGGAACCACGAGCCTCGGCGGGCCAAGCGTCTGCGGAAGCAACCGGGGCGCGGAGCGATGGACGGAAGGGGAGGTGCGGGTCATGCTGTCCTCGCCGACGACCTACGCCTGCCACCAGGGTTTCGGAGCGACGCTGGGCATCGCGAACGGCTCGGCGGAACCGATCGCGGTCCACGGAGTCGTGCTGGACTTTGCGACTCCGGGGTCCTGTCCTGGCAGCGCTCCCGATGCCACCTGGACCTATCCGCCCCTGGTGACGACGCTGGCGCCGGGACAGACGTCCACGGTTCTCCACCTCGCCTCCGCGCCCTACTGCTGTCCGTCCCCCGGATGCACCGCCGATTCGTTCTATGGAGCCGTCTACGCGTTCCGCATCTCGACGTCGGCGGGCGTCCTGCGGGCGACGGTCTCGCCGGTGATCGACCTCCGAGGCTGCAGCGAGGTGTGCCCCTGAGCGGCATAGAGGAGCTTCCCGGACCCGGGCCCGTTAGAAACCTCGCCTGGATCGAGCATCGCGGATCGCGTGAGGAGGACTCGTGAAGGCCTGGGTGTACGACCGCTTCGGACCGCCCGAGGTCCTCCGGCTGACGGACGTTCCGAAGCCCGTCCCCGGGGACCACGAGGTCCTGGTCCGGATCCGTGCGATGACCGTCACCGCCGGCGACTGGCGGGTCCGCAGCCTCGAGGTCCCGAGAGGGTTCAGGCTGATGTCCCGCCTGGCCCTCGGCTTCTCCCGGCCGCGCTTCCCGATCCTCGGGACGGAGATCTCCGGGGAGGTCGAGGCCATCGGGAAGGCGGTCACGCGGTTCCAGGTGGGCGACCCGGTCTTCGGCTTCACCGGGACGCACATGGGCTGCCACGCCGAGTACAGATGCCTCCCCGAGGAAGGGCATGGTCGAAAGGACGAGGCCGTGGCGCTCAAGCCGGCCAACCTCGGCTGGGAGGAGGCGGCGGCCCTGTCCTTCGGCGGGACGACCGCGTTGAGCTTCTTCCGCAAGGCGAGGCTCGAGCCGGGGGAGAGGGTCCTCGTCGTCGGCGCCTCCGGCGCCGTGGGGACCGCCGCCGTCCAGCTCGCCCGCCACCTCGGGGCGCGCGTCACCGGCGTCTGCAGCACGGCCAACCTCGAGCTGGTCCTCTCCATCGGGGCCGAGCGGGCGATCGACTACACCCGAGAGGACTTCACCCGGAGCGGCGAGCGCTGGGACGTCATCGTCGACACGGCCGGCACGGCCCCGTTTCCCCGCAGCGAAGGCTCGCTCGCCGACGGGGGCCGGCTGCTCGTGATCCTCGGCTCGCTCCCGGAGATGCTGCGCGCGCCCTGGGTGTCCCTCACGACGAGGAAGAAGGTCATCGGGGGCGTGGCCAGCTGGAGCGTGGAGGACCTGCGCCTCCTCGCCAACCTCGCCGAGACCGGCCAGTTCCGCCCGGTGATCGATCGCCGCTACCGGTTCGACGAGATGATCGAGGCCCATCGTCACGTGGACGCGGGCCACAAGCGGGGGAACGTCGTCGTGACGGTGTGAGTCGCGACCGGGCTCACCGCCGTCGCGAGGCGCCTCGGCATGCGCTGGATCGCCGGCCGCGCCCGCCACGAGGGGGTCCGTTGGCCCGGGTAGGCTTTACCCACCGGAGGTGACCCGTGCCTCAGGTGGGTCGTGCCTGGACCGATTCCTGGGGCCCGCGTCGCACCGATGGCAGACTTCCACGCGTTCGAGGCGGCGCTCTCCCCCTGACCGTGCCTCGACGAGGCACCGCCTCGGGAAGGATGCGATGGCCTGGACATATCTCCTGCTCGCTGGGGTGGCCGAGATCGGCTGGCCCCTCGGGCTCAAGCTGGGTTGGACGCAGGACGGCATCCGGTGGCCATGGATTGGCGTCGCGGTGGCGTGCATCGGGGTGAGCGGGGGGCTCCTGCTCCTCGCGCAGCGGCAGATCCCCATGGGTACGGCCTACGCGGTCTGGACCGGCATCGGCGCGGTGGGCACCTTCGCCCTGGGGATCGTCGCCTACGGTGATCCGGCGAGTTCCCTGCGCATCGCCTCGGCCGGACTCATCGTCGCCGGAGTGGTCGGGCTCAAGGTGTTCGGCTGACGCAGCCTTGCCAGGAGGACGGATCATGCGTCTCGCGAAGTGGTTGAGACTCACGGCAGGGTTGCTCTGCCTGTGGCCTCCCGCGTCGGTGTTCGCGCAGGAGGTGGCCGACACCGTCTTCGTGAACGGAGCGGTCTACACGATGGACGCCCGGAAGCCCCGCGCCGAGGCGGTCGCGGTCCACGGGAAGAAGATCGTCTACGTCGGGAACGACGCCGGGGCGAAGGCGCTCGTGGGGCGGCGCACGACGGTCATCGACCTCGGGGGGCGGATGCTCCTCCCGGGGTTCATCGACGCTCACGTCCATCCGACCGCGGCCCACATCGCCACCGGGGCGGACCTCCAGTTCGACACGCCTGCGGAGATCCTGACCGCCGCGAGGAAGTGGGCCGACGCCCATCCCGAATCCGCCGTGGTGATCGGATTCGGATGGAGGTACGTCGCCTTCCCGCCGAAGGGGCCGACCAGGGCCGAGCTCGATCGGGTCTTCCCGGACCGGCCGGCCTTCCTCGTCGCCATCGACGGGCACAGCGCCTGGGTGAACTCGAAGGCCCTGCAGGCGGCCGGGATCGACGCCGCGACCCCGGATCCGCTCCCGCCGACCAGCTACTTCCAGCGGGACGAGAAGGGGGAGCCCACGGGCTGGCTCGTCGAGGTTCCCGCCATGCAGGTCGCGATGGCGAAGCTCATGCCAC
>DAOMFN010000309.1:0-3415 GCA_035429785.1 Anaeromyxobacteraceae bacterium | reverse complement strand
CCCCACGCGGCGGGCGCCCTCTTCCTGTGCGACGCCGCCCAGGCCGCCGGAAAGGTGCCCCTCTCCCTGCCTGCGCTGCGGGCCGACCTCGCCATCCTCACGGCCCAGAAGTTCGGCGGCCCGCGCGGGGCGGGCGCGCTCTGGGTCGCGCCGGGGGTCCGGCTCGCGCCGCTCGCCGGCGGGCACCAGGAGAAGGGGCGGCGGGCCGGCACCGAGAACCTGCCCGGCATCGCGGGCATGGGCGCGGCGCTGGAGGTGGCCGCGGCGGGCGCGGAGTCCGAGGCCGCCCGGCTGGGCGCACTCCGCGACCGGCTCGAGGCGGGACTCCTCGCGGCCGTCCCCGGCTCCCGGGTGAACGGGCGGGGCGCTCCCCGGCTGCCGAACACGACCTCGATCACCTTCCCGGGAGGCGACGGCGAGGCCCTGCTCATGGCGCTCGACCTGGAGGGCGTCTGCGCCAGCGCCGGGGCCGCCTGCACCTCGGGGTCGACCACCCCTTCCCACGTGCTGTCGGCGATGGGGCTCACCGTCGACGAGGCCCGGGCCACGCTACGGCTGTCGCTCGGCTGGACCAGCACCGACGCCGACGTGGACCGCGCGCTCGCCGTGCTGCCGCCGATCGTCGAGCGGGTGCGGGCGGCGCTGTCGGCCCCGCGTTAGACCCCCGGGCCATGCCCAGCGGACTCGTCGTGATCCCCATCCTCCTCGCCGCCGCCGCACCCACCGGCCCCTCCGCCCCTCCGGCCGCGCCCTCGACCCCTCCCGCCGCGTCCGTCGCCCCTCCCGTCGCGGCACGCCGCGACCACCTCCAGACCTGGCACGGCGAGACCGTGAACGACCCCTGGTTCTGGCTGCGGGAGAAGGAGAACCCCGAGGTGCGGAGGTACCTCGAGGCCGAGAACGCCTACACCCAGGCGATGACGGCGGACATCGCGCCGTTCGCCTCCGCCCTCTACGACGAGATGCTCGCGCGCATCCAGCAGACCGACCTCTCGGTCCCGCAGCGGCGCGATGCGTTCTGCTACTACACGCGCACCGTCGAGGGGCTCCAGTACCCCATCCACGCGCGGCGTCCGGCCGCGAAGGACGGCTCCTGCGCCGGGGACGGGCCCGAGGAGGTCCTGCTCGACCTGAACGAGATGGCGAAGGGCAAGCCCTTCATCTCCCTCGGCGCGCTCGCCGTCAGCGACGACGCCCGCCGCATCCTCTTCACGACCGACGAGACCGGCTTCCGCCAGTACGACCTCTTCGTGAAGGAGCTCGCCACCGGCGCGGTGAAGGGCCCGCTCGCCCGGCGCGTGACGAGCGCCGCCTGGGCCGCCGACTCGGCCACCCTCTTCTTCACCACCGAGGACGAGGTGACGAAGCGGTCCGACACGCTCTGGCGGCTCTCGCCGGAGGCGGAGCCCGTCCGGCTCCACCGCGAGGAGGACGAGCTGTTCACCGTCCACCTCGGGCGCACGAACGACCGGCGGGTGCTCGTCCTCGCCATCCGCTCCACCGACACCTGGGAGGCCCGGATCCTCGACGCCCGCACGCCCACGGGCGCCTTCCGGGTCGTCGAGCCGCGCCGCAAGGGGGTCAAGTACGCGGTGGAGCACCGCGACGGCGTCCTCTACGTGCGCACGAACGACGGGGCCCGCGACTTCCGGCTGGCCACGGCGCCCGTCTCGACCCCGGGGCGCAAGCACTGGAAGCCGTTCCTCGCCGGGAAGGCGGGCGAGAAGATCGTCGACGTCGAGCCCTTCCGCGATTTCCTCGTCGTCACGACCCAGGAGGCCGGGCTCCCCCGCTTCCGGGTCTGGGACTTCCGCAGGAAGTCCTGGAGCGAGGTGGCCTTCCCCGACCCGGTCTACGCGGCGGACGGCGGGGTGATGCAGGTCTACGACTCCGGGACCTTCCGCTTCCGCTACGAGAGCCTGGCCTCGCCGCCCGCCGTCTACGACCAGGATCTCGCGAAGGGGACGCGGACGCTCCTCAAGCAGGAGAAGGTGCTCGGCGGGTTCGATCCGGCCCGCTACGCCTCGGCGCGCCTCTGGGCCACGGCCCGCGACGGGACGAAGGTCCCCGTGTCGATCGTCCACCGCAAGGACGTGAAGCCGGACGGGACCGCCCCGCTCTGGCTCTACGGCTACGGCTCGTACGGCTACGGCATGCCCGCGGGGTTCAGCTCCACCCGCCTCTCGCTCCTCGACCGGGGCGTGGTGTTCGCCATCGCCCACGTCCGCGGCGGCGACGAGATGGGCGAGGCCTGGCACGACGACGGCATGCTGCTCCGGAAGAAGAACACCTTCCACGACTTCGTCGACGTGGCCCGCTTCCTCGTCGCGCAGGGCTGGTCGGCACCGGACCGGGTGCTCATCGAGGGCGGCAGCGCCGGCGGCCTGCTCATGGGCGCGGTGGTGAACGAGGAGCCCGGAATCTTCCGCGCCGTCCACGCCGCCGTCCCCTTCGTGGACGTGATGAACACGATGATGGACGCCTCGCTCCCGCTCACCGTGGGCGAGTACCTGGAATGGGGCAACCCGAACGAGAAGGCCGCCTTCGACTACATGCGCTCGTACAGCCCGTACGACAACGTCTCGGCGAAGGCCTACCCGGCCATGCTCGTCACGACGAGCTGGAACGACAGCCAGGTCATGTACTGGGAGCCGGCGAAGTGGGTCGCGAAGCTCCGGGCGACGAAGACCGGCTCGAACCCGCTCCTCCTCAAGACCAAGCTCGAGCCGGCCGGCCACGGGGGGGCGAGCGGCCGATACGACGCCCTCCGCGACCGGGCCTTCGAGGTGGCCTGGATGCTCTCCCAGGTCGGGATCACCCGGTAGCTGCCCGTCGCGGCTCGGGGTTCCGGGAATCGACCGCCGCCGCTTGACTTCGGGGGCCGCGGCTCCTACGATCACCGCATACAAACTTCCCGTGATTTCGGGAGGTTACTGCTCTTTAAGCGTTTCGATCTGCCCCCTGCTGGGTTCGCGATTGGCTTCGCGTCGTTTGGGCCGACTCTGAACAAAGAGGAGCACCCGGCCCCGCCCATGTGCAAGCTCCCGTGTAGCGAGGGAGAAGCCTACGGGTGAAGGCCTCGAAGGTGCCCCACCTGTGGCAACACAGGTCCAAGCAACCGAGCCACACGGCCCGAGCGGGGGGCTTTTTTTTCCCATCCCCGTGAACGACCCCTCGAACGGCACGGCCAAGGAGGCGCTCCGCGCCCGCATGCTGGCCGTGCGGGCGGCCTTGCCCGCCGCGGACCGCGCCGCCGCCTCCCGTGCCATCGTCGACCGGCTCGCCGCGCTCCCGGCCTGGAGGAGCGCCCGGACCGTCGTGCTCCACGCCTCCCTCGGGTCGGAGGTGGACGTGACCGAGCTGGCCCGGCGGGGCGCGGCGGAAGGCAAGCGCGTGGCCTGGCCGCGCCTCCGGG
>DAOMFN010000308.1:0-3451 GCA_035429785.1 Anaeromyxobacteraceae bacterium | reverse complement strand
GGCGGCGTAATCTAGCGCGTCGTCCACGAGCTGGAAGGCGGTGCCGATGCCCTCCCCGAAGCGGGCGAGCGCCGCGGGCAGCGCGCCGTCGGCGCCGGCGGCCCAGCCCCCGGCGGCGCAGGCCCAGCCGAAGAGCGAGGCGGTCTTGCCCTCGATGACCTGGAAGTAGTCGGGCTCGGTGGCGTGGAAGCCGCCGCGGAGCGAGAGCTGCTTCACCTCGCCCTCGACGAGCCGGCGCATCGTGGCGAGGAGCGCCGGCAGCGCGCGCGCCGCGGCCGGGTGGGCGGCGGTGATCTCGAGCGACCGGGTGAGCAGCCAGTCGCCGGCCAGCACCGACACGGTGTTGCCCCAGATGACCCGCGAGGCGGGCTGGCCGCGCCGGAGCGGGCCGTCGTCGATGACGTCGTCGTGGAGCAGCGTGGCCGAGTGGGTGAGCTCGGCGGCCACGCCGAAGGGGATGGCGGCGGCCATCTCGCCCCCGCAGGCGCCGCAGGCGAGGAGCGTGACGGTGGGGCGGATGCGCTTCCCGCCGGCGGCCACGAGGTGGCGGGCGGCCGCCTGCAGCGTGGCCTCGGCGTCGGCGGTGGCGCGGGTGAGCTCGCCCTCCAGCGAGGCGAGCTCGTCGAAGAGGCGGGGGACCTGGGCGAGTGCGGCCTGGGCCTTCTCCGGCCGGGCGCCGCGCCGGGCGGCCTCCTCCAGCTGATCGCGGATCACGCCGTCCTGGGACACGCGGGCGGTATAGCCCGCGCCGCTCCGCCCGGTCAACGAGACCGCAGCGTCGCGCGGCCGGCCCGACCGCCATCCGGAGGGGCCATTGCAGGCGCGCCGCGTGCGGCCTAGCCTGCGCGACGGAGGACGCCTGAGCATTCGCTCCGCCCGATGCCTCGCCGCCGCCGTGGCCCTCGCCGCGGGGGCCGGGGCGCGGGCCGCACCCTCCCAGGATCCCCTCGAGGTCCGCATCCCGGGGACGCTCCGCGAGCTCTTCCTCGACGTGGTTCCCTGGGACGCCCGCTCGGTCCCCGCGCTCCGCATCGACGCCGGCTGGACCGTCGCCAACGACTGGAGCACCCCGACGACGCTCACCCGGGACGGTCAGGCGGTGGAGGTCCGGCTCGACGAGCAGGCCGACTCGATCACCGCCGCGGTGCGCGTCCCCTGGGGCGTGGTCCTGGGATCGCCGCCGGACGCCTTCCTCCGCCGGCTGGCCACGGCCGTGGAGCTCCGCGCCACCGTGCACTGGGGCGGCTGGACCGACGGGCCCATCGACGCCTGGCACCGGCTCTTCTCGTACAACGACTTCGCCCGGCCCTCCCTGCCGTCGAACGCGGTGCACCTGGGGCTCCACCGGCCCCTCGGCACGGAGCCGGTGCGGATCGACGCCGCCACCTTCGCCTTCGGCGACGTCGTGCTCCGCAACCAGCTGCTCCTCTGGGAGGGCGGCGAGCCGCTCGACCCCGGAGGGCCCGCGCGCGGCGGCGTGTCGCTGCGGCTCGACCTCAAGATCCCCACCGGATTGCTCGCGCGGATGGGAGGCTCGGGAGGCTGGGACGTGGGGCTGGGCGTCCTCGGCACCTGGCAGGCCACCTCCTGGCTCACCGGGCACGCCATCGTCTCCGGCTCGGCGTGGTCGGGGATGCCCGGCGGCCTGCCCCTGCAGCCCCGCACCTGGCAGGCGAGCGCCGGCCTCGCGCTGGTCGTGATGCTGGGCGAGGTCTCCCTGCACCTCGAGGACCGCTGGGCGAGCGCGCCGTTCCAGTACGGCTGGACCTTCGTCGAGGTGAACCCGGAGTGGAACCTGCAGTCGAGCGCCTCCAACGCGGTGACCCTCTCCCAGAACCAGATCGCCGGCGGCGTGCGCTGGGGGCCGCTCACCTTCTGGTTCGCGGAGGACTTCACGATCGGGAGCGTTCCCGGCCTGGGTCCGCGCTGGTTCTACGACTCGAACGCCCCCGACGTCGCCTTCGGGCTCACGCTCACGCTGCGCCCGTGAGGGCCGGGGCGCGGCGCGGGGGCGCGCGGCCGGACGGCGTGCTACGGTCCGCCCGTGGCCACGGTGAAGCTCGTCCTCTCCTACGACGGCACCCGCTACGTGGGCTGGCAGGTGCAGCCCAACGGCCCGTCGATCCAGGCCGAGCTCGAGCGGGCGCTCTCCACGCTGCACAAGGAGCCGGTGCGGATCACCGGGGCCGGCCGGACCGACGCCGGGGTCCACGCGCTCGGCCAGGTGGCGAGCTTCCCCGCCGCGCGGCCGCTCCCGGTGCAGGCCTACGTGAAGGGCATGAACGCGCTCCTCCCCGACGACGTGGCGGTGCGGGAGGCGGCCGTGCTCGACGGCCCGTTCGACGCGCGGCGGGACGCCCGCGGGAAGCGCTACCGGTACCGCATCGAGAACCTGCCCACGCGGGCGCCGCTCTCCCGGCTCCAGGCCTGGCAGGTCTTCCGCCCCCTCGACGTGGAGGCGATGCGCGCGGCGGCGGAGCCGCTCCGGGGGCGCCACGACTTCTCCGCCTTCCGGGCCAGCGACTGCGAGGCGGCCCACGCCGTGCGCGAGCTCCGGCGGCTGGACGTCGAGACGCCCGCGCCCGGGCGCATCGAGGTCGTGGCCGAGGCCACCGCCTTCCTGAAGCACATGGTGCGCAACCTGGTGGGGACGCTCGTGGAGGTGGGGCTCGGCGCCCGCCCGGCGGCGTCCACCGCGGGCCTGCTCGCCTCCCGCGACCGCACCCTCGCCGGCCGGACCGCGCCGCCGCAGGGGCTCACGCTGGAGGAGGTCTTCTACGTGTGAACGTCGTCCCGCGGGACGCGCGTCACCGCTCCGGCACGCCCAGCTGGAGCGCCCGGGCGATCTCGCGGGCCTTCTCCTGGAGGATGCGCCCGTTGCGCGGCCCCATCCGCAGCACCTGCTTTTCCACGTCGCCGAGCCGCTCCAGCCCCGCGTCGGCGTAGGCCCAGGTGGCGCCCGGCCCCTCCACGAGCAGGACGTCGCCCTCCTGGAGCGGGACCCGCTCGATGCGGTGGAGCGCGCGCGCGGCCGCGCCGTCGAGCGAGCCGTCCGGGTAGCCCAGCGCCCGGTAGGCCGCCTCCACCGCGGGGCGGAGCGCGGCCCAGGCGATGACGAGCGCGTCGACGTTCACGGAGGCGACCGCGTCGCCCACCGCGTCGTATCGCCGGTAGGAGCGCGGGTCGACGAGCACCTCGTTCCCCCGCCGCGCCACCGCGAAGGGCTGCGACGGCGCGAGCGCCGTGAGCTGCTTGCGCGGGACCACGCCGCCGGCGACGTTCTCCACCGCCACGGCCCAGCGCCGGTACATCTCCGGCTCGAGGAGCACGGCGCGCGCGAGCGGATCGAGCGAGATGGCCTCGGCGAGGGCGCGGGCGCGGGCCGGGTCGATGGGGCCGCCCGGCGCGGGAGCGGGAGCACCGGCCTCGGCGGGGGCGGGACCGGTGGGGG
>DAOMFN010000307.1:0-3474 GCA_035429785.1 Anaeromyxobacteraceae bacterium | reverse complement strand
CTCGGCGCCGGCGGCGGCGACCCGGTCGCGCGCAGCACGGAGGCGGGGCTGGCTCGCCGCGGCCTGGTCGCGGAGCACGGCGAGTGGAGGCGGCTGGGGTGCGCGGGACAGGTCGACGTCGACGCGGTCCACGGGCCTTCCCAGCCAGAGGGCGAGCTGGTCCCGGTGCACGAGGGCCCGCCCCTCGGCCTGCGACAGCGCGATGCGCGCGCGCTCCGCCTCCACCTCGACGCGGGGAAGCTCGGGCGGCCGCGCCTCTCCCCGCTCCACGCGGAGCCGGACCAGTCGCGCCAGATCGTCCGCCTGGCGCGAGGAGGCACGCAGCGATTCGACCAGCCGCTCGTCGTGGGCCACGAGGACGAAGAGTCGACGGAGCCGGATCAGGGCCTCCTGCCTCGCGAGGTCGGCCTCCGCCGCGGCCTCCAGGGCGGTCGCCCGGGCGGCGTCGACCCGGGGGGAGCGCGTGCCCAGCCACTCCAGGGGAACGGTGACGCCGAGGGACCACTCGGTCTTGCGAAGCGACCCGTCGGAGGTCCTGCCTTCCCCGGCGGTGGCCTCGATCTTCGGATTGGGTACCTGTCCCGCGGCGTCGACCGCGTTCCGGGCGGCCTCCGCGCGGAGCGCCGCCTCCCGGAAGCGGGGGTTGCGGTCCAGCCCCTCGACGACCTCGCGCCAGCGCAGCGGGGCCACGGCCTCCCGCGCGAGCGCCTCGGTTCCCGCGACGGCGAGGATCGCCGCCACGGCCAGGTTCCATTTCACGGTGCTGCCTCCAGCGCGCCGGGCCCGGGATGCGCGATGCACCCCGGCCCGGACTCAGGGACGGACGACGAGCGCGAGGCGCCGGTGAGCGGCGCCCCGGACGGCAGGCCGGCGACTCAGGCGATCGGAGGGCGGAAGGGGCGGTCGGGCGCGCGAGCGACGCCACGCGAGGGGTCTTCTGGAGCGACGCGCCCGGGCATCCAGGTCACGCGCACCGGCTGGCTGGGCGGGCTCGCGACCACCGGCTGCGGCGAGCAGCAGGCGCACCGGTGGTTCGTGGGGCTACAGCCGTGCTCGTCCCCCTGGTCGCCGAGGTCGCCCTCGTCGGCGGCCGAATGGGCGAGGTGCCCCTCCGTGGCGTAGTGCGCCACGGCCTCGACGACCTCGCCGAAGGCGGGGACGAGTCCGTGGATGAGGAGCAGGACCAGGAGGATGCGCACCGGCGACATCCTACCGGAATCCATCCCCGGAAGGGGCCTCCGTCGCCCCCGGGGCCGTCCCGCTCCGCCGGTACTCGTTCCACGCTCCCTGGACCACCTCGAAGACCGTGATCAGCGCGGCGATCACGACGCTCAGGGCGAGCGCGAAGCCGATGCCCCGGTTGATGTGCAGGCAGGCGCTCGCCACGTCCATCGCCTCCAGGGCGTCGAGCCCGGCGGCGGGGAGCAGCCAGTCGCGGCTCCAGAGGGCCGCCGCGGCGAAGGCGATGAACGCCCCGGAGGAGAAGAGGGAGACGAGCCACCGGAAGCGATGCCAGGCCGGCCGGAACATCACCAGGGCCGGGGTCGCGAGCGACAGCACGGTCGAGGCGGTCAGCCCGAGGTGGAGGAGCCCCCAGGCCTGGCCGAGCTGCATGTCGTGGGCGGCCGCGTAACGGGCGAAGCCGAGGGGGGCGGGCACGACCCAGAACCAGAGGAAGGCGAGGGTGAAGACGATCTGGAGGGCGGCCTGGACCCGGCGCGACGTGGGGGTGGTCGAGGAGCGAGCGGAGGCATGGAGGCGGCGCGGGTCCCAGGTCTGGGCGGTGCGCCGGAAGTGGGCGTCGAGCGCCGCGAACACCACCGTGGCGACGGTGACGAGGAGCGAGAGCTGGAAGAACGCGGTCCGGAGGGCAGGGAAGGGCGAGCGGTCGCCCACCATGTTCGCCACGCTGCCGAAGGCCACGACGAGGACGGTCATCGTCCCCGCGGCGATGAGCGCCAGCCGGTAGAACGGGAAGAGCGCCGGGCCGATCACCTCGCGCCCCAGGACGAGCCGCCGCCCGTCGGAGCGGTAGGCGCCCGCCACCAGGAACGGGTGCCCGTGGGCGCGCAGGATGGCGACGCGCTCCTCCTCCGTGAGGGGACGGCCGAGCCGCTCCTCCCGGTCCTCCACCTGGGACTGGATGTTCTCGCGGAGCTCGGCCACGTAGTCGTCCTGCGCCTTGCCGGGCAGGTACGACCGAACGCTCTGGAGATACCGGTCGACGACGTCCATCGTGCCTCCTACAGGATCCGCTTCAGCGCCGCATTGATGTCCCGCCACTCGGCCAGGAGCCGGTCGAGGAGCGCCTGCCCCTGCCGGGAGATCCGGTAGAAGCGCTTGCGCCGCCGGTCCTCCTCGCGCCACTCGCTCACGAGGAGCCCCTGGGCCTCGAGCCGGCGCAGGAGCGGGTAGAGCGTGTCCTCGTCGACCTGCAGCCCCTGGTCCTCGAGGGCCTTGCGCAGCGCATACCCGTAGTGCTCGGTGCGCAGCTGGGCGAGCGCGGCCACGATGACGCTCCCGCGCCGCAGCTCCATCCGGAGGTTCTCGTAGAGGTCGTCGCCCATGGGGTCCCGTGTGGCTCCAGGTGCCGGGTGGTGCACACCGTGTGGCGCATACTGTATGGCGTACGGTATATTTCGGCAAGCCCCCACCGACCCCGCCGGTCCACATCCCGCCACCCAGGAGAGCAGGGGCGCGGCGACGTCTCCCTGCTACCGGCCCGAGCCCCCTGGATCCGGGCCAGCGGCCGGGCTCGCCTCGACGGATCCCTCGCGCCGGCGCGCCTCTGCGACCCGCTGGGCGAACAGCTTCGCCTGCCACAGCCAGTCGAGGCGCTGACGCGGAGTCAACTGCATCCAGGCGAGGGGACCCGTGTCCCCGGCCGGTCCGATTCGGTTCGCAGACCTCCGCCATCTCCGCCGAGGCCTGCGCCTGGGCGTCCGCGTCCGGTGGATACCCCGGGCACACGATGCGGACGGTGCCGCCGTCCGGGCCCCGATCCTGGAGAACCGTGGTCGACTTCATGAACGACCGAGCGGGCCGCATGTGGCCCTGGCCCGACGACGATTCCGTGTCACGAATCGCGGCCTCGATCGTCCGCGGATCGCGCCCTCACCATGACTCCGGGTCCTACACCCTTCCAATTGCGTCGCCGGTTCCATCACGTACAGTGCCGTCCATGATCCGACGCCGCCTGGTGCCCGCGCTGCTCCTCCTCGTGCTCCCGCCGGCGTCGCCCGCGACGCGGCCCTGCACCTGGAGCGGCTGCGCGTCGCCACGGTGAAGTCGGCGTTCGGCGGGAAGCTGGAGGCCCCGGGGGTCACCGAGGTCGTGCTCCTGCGCGACGACGAGGAGATGACCGACCTGACCGGTCGCAAGGACTCCGACGAGATGCTGGGCGGGTTCTTCCAGGTCTACTCACCGCCCACGCCTTCCCGCGCCAGCCGCGCTGGTTCGCCGAGGGCATGGCCG
>DAOMFN010000306.1:0-3488 GCA_035429785.1 Anaeromyxobacteraceae bacterium | reverse complement strand
CGGGAGGCGCGCTGAGGTCGCGCCCCTTCCGAGCCGTCACCTATCGCCGGTCGGGTCGTCTCTAAGGGAAGGCGATGGACCGCCGCAGGGAAGGGGGGCACCGTGCGACACCAGGGGAAAGCCCAGGAATTCCCGACCTGGCGGCCGTCGACGCGGTCCCCTCCGTCGCACGGCCGGTCGTCGCCGACGGATCGGCCTACCGCACCCCACGGCGTCCAGGCCGCCCGGGACCGGGCCACCGGCGCGCTTCTGCTCCGGCTGCTCTTCGCCTCCGGGTCGGTGACTCCCCCGGACGACGGGTAGGCCTCAGCCCTGCGGCCGCGCGCGCCCGGCGAGGAACCGCACCAGCGCCTCGGCCTTGGGCACGAGCGAGGCGAGCTCGATGTACTCGTCGTGCGTGTGGTACCCCGCGCCGCGGGGACCGAGACCGTCGATGGAGGGGACGCCGGCGGCGCCCGTGACCGACGCGTCGGAGCCGCCGCCGGACAGCGGCGCCTCCCCGGCCTCGAGCCCGGCGGCGCGCTGGCACTCGCCGTACTCCGCGGCGAGCGCGCCCGAGGCCTCGGTGCGCACCAGCGGCGGTCGCGAGTTGGGGCGCGTCACCTCGATGCGGGTGCCCTGCAGCGTGGCGTCCCGCGCCGCCTCGGCCACGAGCCCCAGCACCTCCTCGCCGTCCACCGGGGTGAGGAAGCGCGCGTCCACCTCGCAGCGGGCCTCGGCGGGGACGGTGTTGCGTGTGGTCCCGCCCTCGAAGCGGCCGACGCTCACGGTGATGCCCCGTCCGTAGTCGGTGAGGGCCTGGACGCGGTCCACGAAGCGGGCGAGCGCCCAGACGGCGTTGCGCCCCTTCTCGTGGTCGCCGCCTGCGTGGGCGGCGACGCCGAAGGCCTTCACGTCGAGCGAGGCGATGCCCTTCCGGCGGGTGACGACGAGGTCCCCCGACCGGCCCGACTCGAGCCCGAGCGCGCAGGCCGCACCCTTCACGCGCGCCACGGTGAGGGGCTGCGACGCCGGCGAGCCCACCTCCTCGTCGGCCACGACGATCCCGCGCACCGGGATGCCCTGGAGGAGGCCCGCCTCGCGGAGGGCGCGCAGCGCGAAGATCCCCACCACGAGCCCGCCCTTCATGTCGAGGACGCCGGGCCCGAGCGCCCGGCCGCCCTCCTCGCGGTAGCCCTCGAAGGTGCCGGGAGGGAAGACGGTGTCGGAGTGGCCGATGAGGAAGGTGAAGGGGCCGGGAGCGGCCGTGGCGAAGGCGAGGTGGTCGCCGAAGGGGGCACCCGGGATGCGCTCCACGGAGAGTCCCGCGCCCTCGAGCTCGGCCGCCACCACCGCGGCCACCGCGTTCACTCCGGCGGGGTTGCGGGTGAAGGAGTTCTGGTCGACGAGGCGGCGGAGCAGGGCCGCCATCTCGGCGCGGCGGGGGTGGAGCCAGGAGAGGGCCCGCTCGAGGTTCGGATCCGCCACGGGAAGCCTCCGTCGGCGCGCGTGCCTGCGCGGCCGAGCCGGTATATGGTTTTCGCATGGCCGGACGCAAGCGGTTCCGGGCCGCCGTGATCGGCGGCTCGGGCTACGGCGGCGCGGAGATGATCCGCCGCCTCCTCCTCCACCCCGACGTCGAGCTCGCCCGGGTGGCATCCGTCGATCTCGTGGGCGAGCCGCTCGCCGCGGCCCACCCCTCGCTCGAGGGGCGGAGCGACATCGTCTTCGAGGACCTCCCTCCGGCCCGGGCCGCGGACGGCATGGACGTCGTGCTGCTCGCGCTCCCGCACAAGGTGACGGCGCAGAAGGTGCCCGAGATCGCCGCGCTTCCCGGCGTGAAGGTCGTCGACATGTCGGGCGACTTCCGGCTCAAGGACCCCGCCGCCTACGAGCGGTACTACGGGCAGCGCCACCCGCACCCGGAGCGGCTCGCCGACTTCGTCTACGGCCTCCCCGAGCTCCACCGGGAGCGCATCCGCGCCGCCCGGTTCGTGGCCTCCCCGGGCTGCTTCGCCACCACCATCGAGCTCGGCCTCCTCCCGCTCGCGCGCCAGGGGCTCCTCGAGGGCGTGGTCCACGTCCAGGGCATCACCGGCAGCTCCGGCTCCGGGGCCGCCGCGCAGGCCACCACCCACCACCCGGTCCGCGCCGGCAACCTGCGCGCCTACAAGCCGCTCTTCCACCAGCACGTGCCGGAGATCACCGAGACGCTCTCCGCGGCCGGGGCGCGCGAGCTCGAGCTGCGCTTCGTCCCCGTGTCCGCCCCGCTCTCCCGGGGCATCCTGGCCACGTCCTTCCTGGAACTGCCCGAGGAGTGGACCGAGGCGCGGCTCCAGGCCCTCTACCGGGACGCCTACGCCGGCGAGCCCTTCACGCGGGTGCCGGCGCGGAGGCTGCCCGAGGTCGCGGCGGTCTCCGGTTCCAACTTCGCCGAGGTCGGCGTGGCGGCCGGCCCGGCCTTCCGCGGGCGGCGCACCGTCACCGTGGTCTCGGCCCTCGACAACCTCGTGAAGGGCGGGGCCGGGCAGGCCATCCAGAACATGAACCTCGTGCTGGGGCTCGACGAGCGGGCCTCCCTCGAGGACCCGGGCCCCTGGCCCCCGTGAGGCCGTCATGAAGAGAACGAGCAGGATCCTCGCCGCAGCCTCCGCAGCACTCTGCGTGCACGCGACGGCCGTCGCGCAGGAGGCGCCGGCCGCCCCGCCCCCGGCGGCGCCCCGGGTGGACCTCCCGCGCATCGTCGACCCGCCCACCGGGCAGTGGCTGCCCGGGAAGGTGATCTGGTTCGACCTCCTCTCCCACGACCCGGCGGCGGCCCGGCCCTTCTACGAGGGGGTGCTGGGCTGGAGCTTCGAGGATCGGAACGGCTACCTCGTCGCCAGCGACGGCGGCGTGCCCGTGGCGGGCATCCTCCGCATGCCGGCCCCGGCCCCCGGGGCGGCGGTGCCGCAGTCCCGCTGGATGCCGCTCATCTCGGTGCCCGACGTGGCCGTCGCCGCCGCAGCGGCCCGGAAGGGCGGCGGCCGCATCCTGGAGGGGCCGGGCTCCCTCGGCTCGCGCGGCCGTTACGTGGCCGTGGCCGATCCCCGCGGTGCGCAGTTCGTCCTCGTCACCGCGACCGGGGGAGACCCGGTCGACGCCGACGCGCCCCCGCCCGGCTGGATCTGGGCCGAGCTCTGGACCGACGACCTGAAGGGCTCCGCCACCTTCTACAAGGCGGTGGTGGGCTACGAGGTCTGGCAGGTGGGCAGCGGCAAGGGCGCGACCTGGATCTTCGGCTCGGGGGGGCGCCCCCGCGCCCGCGCCGCCCGCATGCCGTTCGAGAAGGTGCCGGCCCAGTGGCTGCCCTACGTCGTGGTGAAGGACCTGAAGGCGTCCCTCGCGCGCACCGTGGAGCTCGGCGGCCACGTGCTCCGCAAGCCGGGAGCGAAGGGGCCGCAGTTCGCGGTGATCTCCGATCCGGGTGGCGCCACGTTCATCCTCGAGCAGCGCCCCGAGCAGCCGGC
>DAOMFN010000305.1:0-3503 GCA_035429785.1 Anaeromyxobacteraceae bacterium | reverse complement strand
CCAGCCTGCCCAGCGCGTCCCCGGCCCACGCCCAGGCGAGCGTGATGGGCGCCATCCCCGCGAACGACGCCGCGGCGAACGATCCGACGCCGATGCGCGTGGCGGAGAGCGCGTAGTTCACCACGTTGTACGGCGCGAGCGGGGAGAG
Source organism: Anaeromyxobacteraceae bacterium (assembly GCA_035429785.1). GTDB lineage: Bacteria > Myxococcota > Myxococcia > Myxococcales > Anaeromyxobacteraceae > CAIOAK01. The sequence goes on along the minus strand of DAOMFN010000305.1, from coordinate 3,355 downwards.
CCGCAGCAGGAAGACCAGGACCGGACCCTCCCGGTCCACCGCCTCGTCGATCGCGACCAGGCGGGGATCGCTCGCCAGCCTCCTCTCCACGGCACCCCGCAGGACCGAGCGCCCGGCGAGGAAGGCGAGCGACGCCCCCAGCGTCCCCGAGGGCAGGGCGACGGCGAACCCCCACCCCGCCCCGTAGGCCACCCCCGCGGCCACGGTCAACGGCCACACCGGCAGGGCCAGCACCGAGCCGACGGCGTAGGCGAGCGAGAAGGCGGCGATCCCCGCGGGCCCGGCGTCCCGGGCCCATGAGGCCAGAACGGCGAGCCAGGCCCGCCAGGGTGTGGCCACGGCGAGCACCACGACCGCGGCCGCGAGCAGGGCTGCCAGGATGACGCGACGCCGCATGACGGGAAGCGGAGGATAGCGCTAGCATCCCCGCATGGCCACGGTGCGCGCGGTGGTGTTCGACGCCTACGGCACGCTGCTCGACTTCCAGTCGGCCGCCGAGCGGGCCGGCGACGCCCTGGGGCCGCAGTGGCGCTCCCTCTCCGACCTGTGGCGCCGCAAGCAGCTCGAGTACACGTGGCTCCGCAGCCTGATGCGCCGACACGTCGACTTCTGGCAGGTCACCGGCGAGGCGCTCGACTTCGCCCTCCAGGCCCACGCCATCCACGACCCGGCGCTGCGCCGGCGCCTGATGGACCTCTACCTCTCGCTCGACGCCTACCCCGACGCCCTCCCCGCCCTGAAGGCGCTGCGGGAGTCGGGGCTGCGCCTCGCGGTGCTCTCGAACGGGTCGCCGGGCATGCTCGACGCCGCGCTCCGCAACGCCCGGCTCGACGGCGAGCTCGACGCGGTGCTCTCGGTGGAGGAGGTGGCGGTCTACAAGCCCGCCCCCGAGGTCTACGCGCTCGCGGCCCGCTACCTCGACCTGCTCCCCGGGGAGATCGGCTTCGTGTCGTCGAACGGCTGGGACGCCCACGGCGCCGGGGCCTTCGGGCTCCGCGTGGCCTGGTGCAACCGCACCGGGCAGCCCGCGGAGCGGCTCCCCGGCGCGCCGGAGATCACGGTGAAGTCGCTCGCCGAGCTGCCCGCGTTCTTCGCCCACTGACGCTATCGGTGGTCGGCGGCCAGGTCGGGGTGCTTCTCCAGGTACTCGGCGAAGGTCCCCGGGAAGTCGTTCACCGGCTCGCCGGCCCGCACGTGCCAGATGCGCGTGGCCGCCTCCTCGATGAGCTGCTGGTCGTGGGTGACGAAGATGGCCGTCCCCTCGTACCGCTTCAGCCCCTCGGAGAGGGCCGCGATGGCCTCGAGGTCGAGGTGGTTCGTGGGCTCGTCGAGGACGAGCACGTTGGGCCTGTCCATCATCAGCTTGGCGAGGAGCAGGCGCACCGTCTCGCCGCCGGAGAGGGTGGCGGTGGGCTTCATCCGCTCCTCGCCGGAGAAGAGCATCCGGCCGAGCAGCCCGGAGATCTCCTCGTTCGAGAGCTTGTCCTCCTGCTCCCGGAGCCAGCCGAAGGCGGTGGTGCCCGGGTGGATGAGCCCGGCGTGGTCCTGCGGCAGGTAGGCGGGCGTCGCCTGGTGCCCCCACTTCGCGCTGCCCGCGGAGGGCTCGAGCGCGCCCACGATCATCTTCACGAGCGTGGACTTGCCGGCGGCGTTGCGCCCGATGACGGCGATCTTCTCGCCGCGGGTGACGAGCGCCGAGAACGGCTGGATGACCTCGTTGCCGTGGAAGCGCTTCTCGAGGTCGCGGATCTCGAGGGTCTGCTTGCCGCTCTGGGCCTTCACCTCGAACTTGATGAAGGGGGCCTGGATGTTGGAGCGCTTCAGGTCCTCGAGCTTGAGCTTCTGGATCTGGGTCTTGCGGCTCTGGACCTGCGAGGCGCGGGTGCCCGCGGAGAAGCGGGCCACGAACTCCTGGAGCTGCTCGATCTTCTTCTTCTTCTCGGCGTTCTCGGACTCGACGCGGCTCCGCACCTGCCCCTTCTGCCGGACCATCTCGTCGTAGCCGCCGGTGTAGGTGATGATGGTCTCGTAGTCGATGTCGGCGATGTGGGTGCAGATGGAGTTCAGGAAGTGCCGGTCGTGGCTGATGGTGACGAGCACGCCCTCGTAGTCGTGGAGGAACCGCTCCAGCCAGCGGATCGAGTCCAGGTCGAGGTTGTTCGTGGGCTCGTCGAGGAGGAGCCCCTGCGGCTTGCCGAAGAGGGCCTGGGCGAGGAGCACGCGCAGCTTGAGGCCGCCCGCCAGCCCCTTCATCGGCTGGTCGTGCCAGGCCGAGCCGATGCCGAGCCCCTCGAGGAGCGCGCCGGCCTGGGCCTCGGCCTCGTAGCCGTCCTCCTCGGCGATGACCCCCTCGAGCTCGGCGAGCTTGTGCCCGTCCTCCTCCGACACGTCCCCCTGGGCCAGGATGTCGTCCTTCTCCTTCATGGCCTTCCAGAGGACCGGGTTGCCCATGAGGACCACGTCGATGACCCGGTCGGACTCGTACTTGAAGTGGTCCTGCCGGAGGATGCCGAGCCGCTTGGGGCGGTGCACCCGGCCGGTGTCGGCCTCCTCGTCGCCGGAGAGGATCTTCATGAACGTGGACTTGCCCGCGCCGTTGGGGCCGGTGAGGCCGAACCGGCGGCCGGGCGCGAACGTGACGTTCACGTCCTCGAACAGCTTCTTGGGACCGAAGGCCTTGGTGACGTCCTGGACCGAGATCATGGCGGCGCGGATGTACCCCAAGTCGGGGCTTTGCGCGAGGGTCCGACGGGGCCCGACCCCGCTGGCCGGGTCACGGCCGCCCCGCCGCGTTATCTTCCACGGGATGGTACGGGTGAAGGACGCGCTCCAGCGCCGGGTCGTGGCGCCGGTGAAGCAGCAGCTCCTCCAGGGGGTGACCCCGGGGAAGCTCGCCCTGTCGCTCGCGCTCGGGGTGGTCGTCTCCGTCATGCCGCTCCTCGGCGTCACCACCGTCGTCGCGCTCGCCCTGTCGGTCGTCCTCCGGCTGAACGCCGTCGCCATGGTGGCGGCCAACTACGCCGCCTACCCGCTCCAGATCCTCCTCTTCATCCCCTTCTTCCAGCTCGGCGCCTGGATCACGAACGGGCGCCCCGTGCCCTTCACGCTCGAGCAGATCCGCACCGAGCTCGCGGCCGGGGTCTGGCCCACCGTCGTCCGCTACGCCGACGCGAACACCCGGGCCCTCGGCGCCTGGCTCGTCCTCGCCCCGCTGGCCACCTGGCTGCTCTACTTCGTCTTCCGCAAGCTGCTGGAGCGGCTGCCGCTGCCCCGCACCGACGAGGCCCCGCCCGCCCCGTGAGCCGCCCCCTCCCGCAGCGCGCCTTCGCCGCCTGCGCCCCGGGGCTGGAGGAGG
>DAOMFN010000304.1:0-3535 GCA_035429785.1 Anaeromyxobacteraceae bacterium | reverse complement strand
GAACCAGGACGTGAAGGATGTCTGCACCATCTACCCCGGCCCGCCCCCCATCCCGATCCGGAGGCCCCCCCGGCCGACGCCGTCCCGCCCGCCCTCCTCGGCCCGCTGGGGCCGACGCGCGTCGACTTCCCGGCCCCGGCCGACGGCGTGGTCCGCCCCGGCGCCGGGGAGGGCGGCCCGGTCGGGCGCTCGGTGCGCGCCCGGATCGTCGAGATCGAGCTGCCGCTCGCGGCCATCGGCGTTCACCCCGGGGACGAGCTCGTGATGGCGGTGGAGGCGCTCGCCGGGGGCGAGACGGTGGAGCGCATCCCGCGATCCGGGTACCTGCCGCTCGCCGTGCCCGGCCCGGACTTCGAGCGCATCCACTGGCGCGTGTGATCGGCGGCGGTTTCGGTTAAGGTCCGGGCCCCGTGAAGCGCCAGGCCTCCCTCGCCATCCTGTTCCTCGTGGTGTTCATCGACCTGCTCGGGTTCGGCATGGTGATCCCGGTCATGCCGATCTACGCCGAGCACCTGGGCGCCTCGGAGGCCGCCACCGGGTGGCTCTCCACCGGCTACTCGCTCATGCAGTTCGTCTTCGCGCCGATCTGGGGCCGCCTCTCCGACCGCGTGGGGCGCCGGCCGGTGCTGCTCGTCTCCATCGCCATGACCGCGGTGGCCTTCCTCCTCTACGGCGTCGCCGCCACCTTCGCCGTGCTCCTCGTCTCCCGCCTCTTCGCCGGGGCCGCCACCGCCAACATCGCCATCGCCCAGGCCTACGTGGCCGACGTCACGCCGCCCGAGGGGCGCGCGAAGGGCATGGGCATGATCGGCGCCGCCTTCGGCCTGGGCTTCGTCTTCGGGCCCGCGGTGGGCGGGCTCCTCGCCGGGATCTCCCTCTCGGCGCCCGGGCTCGCCGCGGCCGCGCTCTCGGTGGTGAACCTCGTCGCGGCCTGGTTCCTCCTGCCGGAGCCCTCGCAGCACGTGGCGGCGGGGCGCTCCCGCGGGCGCTTCGAGGCGCTCCTCGCCGAGCTGCGCAAGCCAGGCATCCGGCGCATCCTGCTCGTCTACCTCGTCGTCACGCTGGGCTTCAGCGCCATGGAGGCCACCTACGCCTTCCTGGCGCAGCGGCGCTTCGGCCTCGCCGAGCGCTCGGTGGGCTGGGTCTTCGCCTACATCGGCGTCATCGTGGTCCTCGTGCAGGGGGGGCTCGTCGGGCCGCTCAACCGCCGGTTCGGGGAGAAGCGCCTGCTCGTGGCCGGCGCGCTCCTCCAGGCGGTGGGGCTGGCCGCGCTGCCCTTCGCCACCGGCGTGGGCGGGCTGCTCCTCGCCAGCGCGCCGTTGGCCTTCGGCTCCGGGCTCTCGAGCCCGAGCATGATGGCGCTGCTGTCCCGCTTCTCCCGCGCCGAGGACCAGGGGGGCACGCTCGGCATCGGCCAGTCGGCGGCGGCGCTGGGGCGCATCGTCGGCCCCCTCGCCGGGACCACGTCCTTCTCGGCCTGGCACGCCGCCCCCTACCTGGGCGGAGCCGCGCTCATGGGGCTCGGGGCCGCGGTGGCGGCCACGGTCGCGGCGCCCCCGCCGCCCGGACCCGCGCGGGCCGCGGACGCACCCACGTCCTGAGGTAGACTCCGCGCCATGCCGGAGCTGCGCAAGGATCCCATCGTCGGCCGCTGGGTGATCATCGCCACCGAGCGCGCCCGGCGCCCCAACCACTTCCGGCGCGCCGAGGAGCCGCCCGGCGGCCTCTGCCCGTTCTGCCCGGGGCACGAGGACAAGACCCCCCCGGAGGTCTGGGCCTCCGGCCGCCCCCCCGGGCCGCCCAACGGGGCCGGCTGGAAGGTGAGGGTGGTCCCCAACCGCTACCCGGCCCTCATGATCGAGGGCGGGCTCGACCGGGAGGCGGCCGGCATCTACGACAGGATGAACGGCGTGGGGGCGCACGAGGTCGTCATCGAGACCCCCGACCACGCCCGCGAGCTGTCCGACCTCGGCGACGCCGAGATCACCGAGGTGCTCTTCGCCTTCAAGGCGCGGATGCTCGACCTCAAGAACGACCAGCGGTTCCGCTACATCCTGCTCTTCAAGAACCACGGCTCGGCGGCCGGGGCCACCCTCGAGCACAGCCACAGCCAGCTCATCGCCCTGCCGGTGACGCCGCGCCAGGTGGCCGACGAGATCGAGGGGGCGCGCCGCCACTTCGAGCACCGCGAGCGCTGCATCTACTGCGACATCGTGGGGCAGGAGCGGAAGGACCGCAGCCGGCTCGTGCTCGAGAACGAGGAGTTCGTGGTCTTCGAGCCCTGGGCGCCGCGCAGCCCCTTCGAGACCTGGATCGTCCCGCGGCGCCACGAGTCCAACTTCGAGGCCGAGCCCAAGGAGCGGCTGGCCTACGCGGCCCAGGCGCTCCGCTCCACGCTCACCCGGCTCATGACCGGCCTGGGACGCCCGGCCTACAACTTCATCGTCCACACGAACCCGCTCCGCGATCTCCCGAGCGCCTCGTACCACTGGCACATCGAGGTCGTGCCGGCGCTCACGCAGGTGGCCGGGTTCGAGTGGGGGAGCGGCTTCCACATCAACCCGGTTCCCCCCGAGGAGGCGGCCGAGTTCCTGCGCAAGGTCGCCGTCTAGGGGGTGTCCCTAATTGAGCCACGCCAGGATGCAGGCGATGTGGACGGTTGCGAGGAAGCTGCGAGCGGATTTGTCATAGCGAGTGGCGACGGCACGGAAGCGTTTGAGCGAATGGAAGCTGCATTCAATCCGATAGCGCAGGGCATAGAGCTTCTGGTCCAGGCGTCCGATGCGCGGATGCGTGGGGTTCTGCGCGACGACCGCCTTCATGCCGCGAGCGCGGATGGCGTCGTGGATGGGCTTTCCCGAGTAGCCCGAGTCGGCGATGCAAGCCCGGCCTCTTGCGTGGGCGATCAACTCCTCGGCCTTCGTGGCTTCGTGGCGGTGGCCCTGGGTGAGGGTGACGTAGATCGGCCTGCCTTGCGTCGTGGTGACCGCGTGGATCTTGGTCGAAAAGCCTCCTCGAGAACGGCCCAGATGATTGCATCGGACCCCCCTTTTCCGCCCGCGGCGTCTTGGTGCGCCCGGACGGTGGTGGCATCCAGGATGGAGCCGGTCTCGTCGAACTCGATTGCGAGTTCCTTGAAGAGCCGCTCCCAGGTCCCGGCCTCGGCCCAACGGCTGAACCGGTTGTACACGGTTTTCCAGGGGCCAAAGCGCTCGGGAAGGTCCCGCCAGCTGACCCCCGTCTTGGTTCGCCAGACGACAGCGTTGACGAACAGGCGGTCTCCGAGCTTGGAGACCGGGCCCGTTCGAACGGGGAGAAGGCTCTCGATGCGCTTCCACTCTTCATCGGTCAGTTCGTGTCGGTGCACGGTGAGTGTTGATCACACCCAGCGCCACCTGGCAAACCCGATCAGAAACTCCACCGTGCAGCCCAGATTCCGGGACCTTCCCGGATTCCCGGATCTGCCAATCAGGGACACCCCCTAGTGCTTGCTGGCGGCGGCGGCGCCGAACCCGGTCTGGGCCCGGACGTACTG
>DAOMFN010000303.1:0-3551 GCA_035429785.1 Anaeromyxobacteraceae bacterium | reverse complement strand
CCATCCCGATGGTCCCCGTGAGCCGCGGCCCCGGGGCTCATGCCTCGATCGGCTGCCGCGGCCGGGGGTTCCCCGGAGGGCGAGGACCAGCGCTGCCCAGCGACGAGACCCTCACGGCGTCATCGTCCACCGCCCGCGCGCAGCCGGCGTCGCGAGCGCGTTCCGGAGCCGCGCCAGGAACTCGGCCCGCGGGATCTCCCTCGCCCCGAACCGGCGCAGGTGCTCGGTGTCGACCTGGCAGTCCACGAGCTCCACGCCGCGCCCCCGCATCCACTCGACCGCCGCGACGAACGCCGCCTTGGACGCGTCCGGCCGGTCCGCGAACATCGACTCCCCGAAGAAGGCGGCCCCGAGCGCCACGCCGTAGAGGCCGCCGGCGAGCCCCTCCTCGTCCCAGGCCTCGAAGGAGTGGGCGTGGCCGAGCGCGTGGAGCCGCTCGTAGGCGGCCGCCATCTCCGGCGTGATCCACGTCCCGTCCTGGTCTGGCCGCTCGATCCCGGCGCAGCGCCGGATCACCTGCCCGAAGGCGGTGTCGGCCCGGATGGCGTAGCGCCCGGAGCGCATCGTGCGCCGCAGCGACCGCGGGACGTGGAACTCCCCGGGGAGCAGCACCATGCGCGGGTCGGGCGACCACCAGAGGATCGGGGTCTCCTCCGAGTACCAGGGGAAGATCCCCTCCCGGTAGGCGCGGAGCAGCCGCTCCGGCGAGAGGTCGCCGCCGACGGCGAGCAGCCCGTCCGGCTCGGCCATCGAGGGGTCGGGGAAGACGGGCTCGCGGGGGAGGCGGAAGACGGCCACGCGCCCCTAGGCGGTGCGCTCGAGGAACTGGCGCAGCGCGCGTCGCACCTCGTGCTGCACCGGCGCCGGCACCTCGGGCAGCGGCGTGCGCGCGCAGGAGGAGAGGGTCTGCTGCAGGGTGGCGCAGCGCTCCCGGCAGCGCGGGCAGGCGGCCAGGTGCCGCTCCATCTCCTCGCACACCGGCGCCGAGATCTCCCCCTCGAGGTGGCGGGAGAAGAGCGACACCACCTCCGGGCAGGCCTCGGGGAACGGGGCCTGGGGCTCGGTGCCGAGGAGCGGCGCCACCTGCTCGCGCACCGCCACGCGGGCCCGGTGGAGCCGGCTCTTCACCGCCTCCACGCTGATGCCCACGGCCTCGGCCACCTCCGCGGCCGGCAGCCCCTCGACGTCCCGGAGCAGGAGCACCTCCCGGTACATCGGCTCGAGCGAGGCGATGGCGCGCTCCAGCGCGCCCTCGAGCTGCTTGCCGTGGAGGGCGTCGTCCGGCGAGCGCCCGGGATCGGCGATGGACCGGACCTCGCGGCCAGTCTCCGTCGCGTCCATCGACTCCTCCTGCTCGGGCGCGAACTTGGAGCGACGGCGCTGCTTGATGCAGAAGCTCCGCGCGATGGCGTAGAGCCAGGTGGACGGCGAGGAGGCTCCCCGGAAGTCCTTCACCGTCCGGGCCGCGGCGATGAGGGTCTCCTGCAGGACGTCCTTCGCAGCCTCGGGGTCGCGGCACATCTTGAGGCCGAACCGGTAGACCCGGCGCTCGTGCCGCTCGAGGAGCCGCTCGAGGGCCACGCGGTCCCCGGAGCGGGCGCCTTCCACGAGTTCCTCGTCGGACGGTGCGCTGGTCTCGGTCACGGGCGAGAAGCCATAGAGCAGGAGGCTCCGGGCCACAAGCGGCCAGATCGGCCGCCGGTTTCTTGGCTTTCTTGGACCTCCATTCCCGATTGCACCCATTTGGGATGTAAACGATACCCAAAAGGGTGTTTCAAATCCTTTTGACCCTCGTCAAGAAGCCACCCCGACGGTAATGGACCGGCCGAGTCGATGTTGAGCCCACCAGCCAGAGAAGCGACGACGTGATGACCGCTCGCGCCCCAGGGAGGCCCGTGCCGGAATGAGCGCGCTCTTCAAGCCTTCCGCGAACTTCTTCGCCCGTTTCTCCATCGTCGCCCTCGGCGCAGCCGCGGGCGGCGTGATCCTCGGCATCTGGCTCTACTGGCGCGTCCCGGCCGGTCAGGGGCTGCAGCAGGAGATCGCCCAGCCGGTCCTCTTCGACCACCGGCACCACGTCGTCGACGACCTCATCGACTGCCGCTACTGCCACTTCAACGTCGAGCGGGGAGCCTCCGCGGGCATCCCGTCGACGGACATGTGCCTGAACTGCCACTCGCAGATCTGGAACAAGAGCCCCAAGCTCGAGCCGGTCCGGCGCAGCTACTTCACCGGCCGTCCCATCGAGTGGAACCGGGTCCACCAGGTCCCCGACTTCGCCTACTTCAACCACTCGATCCACGTCGCCAAGGGCGTGGGCTGCGTCACCTGCCACGGGCGCATCGACCAGATGGCGGCCGTGACCAAGGTGAACTCGCTCCAGATGAGCTGGTGCCTCGAGTGCCACCGGAACCCCGCACCCAACCTGCGCCCGCGGGACCAGATCACGAGCATGACCTGGCAGCCCCCCGCCGACCCGGCCGCCGCCCGGGCGCTCGGCGCCGAGCTCATGAAGTCCTACGACGTCCACTCCCGCGTGAGCTGCACGACATGCCATCGATGAGATCGCTGCCCGTCATCCAGGATCACGGCCAGCCCCGCCCCCCGGGTCACCGGCCGCTCTGGCAGAGCATCCAGGAGCTGGAGGCCCGCCAGGCCGCCTCCTCGGGCGAGTTCGCCCCGGGCGCATCCGAGGCGCCGCCGGAGATGTCGCGCCGCTCCTTCATGCAGATCCTGGGGGCGTCGGCCGCGCTCGGCGGCCTCGCCGCCTGCCAGCCGCCGCGCGAGAAGATCGTCCCCTACGTGCAGGAGCCCCCGGAGGACCGGCCCGGCAAGCGGTTCCACTACGCCACCGCGCTGGCCCTCGACGGCTACGCCACCGGGCTCCTCGTCGCGGCCGCCGACGGGCGCCCCGTGAAGGTGGAGGGCAACCCCGCCCACCCCACCAGCCTCGGCGCGTCCTCCACCTGGGACCAGGGCACGCTCCTCGATCTCTATGACCCGGGGCGCGCCCAGGGCTACTCGAGGGGCGGCAAGCCCCTGTCCTGGCGCGGGCTCCTCGCCGAGATCCAGAAGCTGGCCCGCTCGCACGAGGACGACGGCGGCGCCCACCTCGCCTTCCTGCTCGCTCCCGACGCCTCTCCCACGCAGGCCGAGCTGCGCCGGCGCATCCAGGCCCGCTTCCCGAAGGCCCGGTTCCACGTGTGGGCCCCGGTCACCGAGGAGAACGCCGCCGAGGGCGCCCGCATCGCCTTCGGCCGGCCGCTCGACGTCCGCCCGTCGCTCACCGGCGCACGCGCCATCCTCTCGCTCGACGCCGACTTCCTCTCGGGCCACGGCGACTCGCTCCGCCTCACGCGCGAGTTCGCCCGCAACCGCGAGCCCGGCGAGAACCTGAGCCGCCTCTACGTCGCCGAGCCGGCGATGAGCGTCACCGGCGCCTCGGCCGACCACCGCTTCCGGATGAAGGGCACCGACGTCGCGGCCTTCGCCCGGGCCGTGGCCGGGCACCTCGGCGTCGTCCCCGGCGCCCCCGCCCTCCAGCCCGAGCT